>JASLXG010000096.1 GCA_030740435.1 Alphaproteobacteria bacterium
GTGGCAGACTGTTCCCTGGTGGGCGTGCAAATGGTCGATGTTTGAGTCGATGCTTGCATCTGTCATCTCCGATGGTTTGGGGTTGTTGGAAATCCAAACCTAACGGAAGCACGCTCACCAACCCATGGAATCTCCCCCATCAAGGGGGAGGGGGAAGAAAGTGATGGTTGGTGCCGGCTCCCTCCCCTCTTGTGGGGGAGGGTGAGGGAGGGGGCGTTGCCGCGATCGAAGCCTCAATCCTCGTGCGCCTCGCTCTCGATGGCGGCGTCGTAGGCTTCATGGATGGTCGGGGGGGCTATCTCGAGCCAGCGCCGGCCGGCGATGTCGGTGGCCCAGGCGCCCAGGGGTGCGGTCAGCACGATGCTCAGCACGGCCACCGCCAGGATCACCTCGCCCGGCCCGGTGTCGAGGCCGGCCAGGCTCATGGCGGCCAGGGCGCCGCCGCCGATGGCGGCTTGGACGGTGGCCTTTGGCAGGTAGGCGATGACCACGAACAGGCGCTCGCCGCGGTTCAAGTCGCTGCCCAGGAGGCAGAGCCAGGTGCCGATGCTGCGGGCGACGAGACCGATTGCGATGATCAGGGCGCCGGCCAGGCCGGCCTGCCAGGCGACATCGAGATTCACCTGGGCGCCCACCATGGTGAACAGCACGATCTCGGCGATGACCCAGATCTTGCCCAACTTGGCCGAGATTTCGTGGGCCATGTGCTCGTCGCGTTCCAGTATGGTGAAGCCGATGGCCATGACCGCCAGCAGCGCCGCGAAGGGCAGCCACTCGGCGCTGAGGTGCTCCAGCCGCACCAGCAGCACCGAGAGCGCCAGGATCACCAGCACCCGTTTGGTGGCGCGGGGGTCGAAGTGCTGGAAGAGGCGATAGAGCACCAGGCCAACGCCGAGGCCCAGCGCGATGCCCAGCACGATGGAGATGGGAATGCCGGCAAGCTGCCAGGCCAGGTTGACTTCTTGGCCGCCGATGAAGCCGACCAGCACGCTGTAGATGACGATGACGAAGACGTCGTCGATGGCCGAGGCCGCCAGCACCATTGTCGGGATGCCTTTCTCGGCGCCCCGGTTCTGCTCGATGAAGCGGATCATCAGCGGCACCACCACGGCCGGCGAGACGGCCGCCAGCACCGAGCCCAGGATGGCGGATTCAAGGTAGCCGAGCCCCAGCAGCGGCGGCCCCAGCAGCGTCACCGCCAGGCCCTCGATCAGTGCCGGTACAGCCGAAAGCAGAGCCACCCGGCCGCCCACCCGGTGCAACGCCTCCCGGCTCAGCTCGAAACCGGCGCGCAGCAGGATGACGATCAGCGCGATCAGGCGTAGATCATTGGCAGCGGCCAGCAGATCGGGGTCCATCAGCGCCAAGGCGAAGGGGCCGAATACGATGCCCAGGACGAGCATGCCCACCAAGCCGGGCAGCGTCAGCTTGCGAAAGCTCCAATCGACGATGATGCCGAGGATCAGAAGTTCCGCCAGGCTGACGATCATCCTCGGCTCCGCCTTTCGACGGGGGCGAAAGGTGGTGCCGGGCAGGATTCGCTTGGGAGGCCGTCGGCGTAGCCCATCGTCTTCACGATTCCTCCCTTCGCCGCGACCGGCATCGCTGACGCCACCAGCCAACTAGCGGCCGGCGCCTCCAATTCTAGACCATTGCCGCGAGGTAAGGGGGAAGCCGTTTATTCCGCCAAGGCGCTGGCCTGGCAGACGCTATCCTTGGTGGCGTGAGGGTCGGGCGCCGCCACCCTGAGCCAGCGCCGCCCGGCGATATCGGTGCCCCAGGCGCCCAGTGGCGCCGTCAGAAGGATGCTCAGGACTGCGACCGCCAAGATCACCTCACCCGGCCCGGTGTCGAGGCCGGCCATGCTCATGGCGGCCAGGGCGCCGCCGCCGATGGCCGCTTGCACGGTTGCCTTGGGCAGGTAGGCGATGACCACGAACCAACGCTCGCCGCGATCGAGGTCGCTGCCCAGCAGGCAAAGCCAGCTTCCCATGCTGCGTGCCATCAGGCCCAGGAGGATGACGATGGTGCCGGCGAGACCGGCTTGCCAGGCGACCTCCAGGTTGACTTGGGCGCCGACCATGGTGAACAGCATGATTTCGGCGAAGATCCAGACCTTACCCAGCTTGGCCGAGATCTCCCGCGCCATGTGCTCGTCGCGCTCGAGCATAACGATGGAAACCACCATGATCGCCAGCAGCGCCGAAAACGGTAGCCATTGGGCGCTGAAGTGCTCGAGGTGTACCAGTAGCACCGAAAGCGTCAGGATCACCAGCACCCGCTTGGTGGCGCGCGGGTCCACACGCTGGAAAAGCCAGCACAGCACCGAGCCGGTGGCAAATCCGACGACGATGCCGATAATGATGGAGATGGGAATGCCGGCAAGCTGCCAGGTCAAATTGACTTGTTGGCTGCCGACAAAGCCGACCAGAACGCTGTAAACGATGATGACCAAAACGTCGTTGAGGGCCGAAGCCGCCAATACCATCGTCGGCACGCCCTTCTCGGCTCCCCGGTTCTGCTCGATGAAGCGGATCATGAGCGGAACCACGACGGCCGGCGAGACGGCGGCCAGAACGGCGCCCAGAATGGCGGATTCCAGTTGCCCCAGGCCAAGCAGGAGCTTTGCCAGTGCCGCCACTATCAGGCCTTCGAGCAGGGCCGGGATGACGGCAAGCAGCACCACCCGGCCGCCGACGCGGCGTAGCGCCTGGCGGCTCAATTCGAAGCCCGCCCGCAACAGGATGACGATCACCGCCATGAGCCGCAAATCGCCCGAGGCAGCTAGCAGTTCGGTGTCCACCAGCGCCAGGGCGAAAGGGCCGAAGGCAACGCCCAGCAGCAGCATGCCGACCAGGCCGGGCAGCGCCAGCTTGCGAAAGACCCAGTCGACGACAACGCCGAGGATCAGCAGTTCGGCCAGACTGGCGATCATCGCCGGTGGGGCCGCCGGGCCGGCGTCATGCCGCCGCCATCTCCACGCCGGCTTCGTCGAAAAGTTCCGCCGAGAGCGCGATCTGGTCGCCCCAGCGCTCGTGTCCGGTGTCCCAATCGGGCGCCACGACGCGCTTTAGGCCGACCTGGATGATGACCACGGCGCAGCGCGGGCAGGGCGCCAGCGGCCAGACATAGAGCGTGCAGTCCTCGAGGTCGCGGTAGGAAAACAGAATGGCGTTGACCTCGGCGTGGATGACGCGCGCGTACTTTTCCTCGCGCTCGGTCAAAAGCTCCGATTTGTCTGCGATGCCGCGGGGAAAACCGTTGAAGCCGGTCGAGACTATGCGCCGGTTGGCATCGACGACGCAGGCGCCGACCTGGGTGCTCGGGTCCTTCGAGCGCTGCGCCACCAGGCGCGCCACATCCATGAAATGCTGATCCCAGGAAGTCATTGCGGGGTCCAAAACATCCTACTTGGATTCCTCACCGGGACATGGCCGCCGGGGGACGAGCGGGCGACATGGTGGGCGATGCTGGACTCGAACCAGCGACCCCCGCGATGTGAACACGGTGCTCTACCAGCTGAGCTAATCGCCCCCACGCCCGCGCGACCCCTCCTATAGGTTTGGCGCCGGGGGGTGTCAAGGTTTAGCCGAACGTGGCGGAGGCGTCGATGTCGATGTCGAGCTCGGCGCGCAGGCCCGCCGAAGTCCCCAGCCGGGTCTGGTCGAGCGGCGTGCCGCCGGCATCGCCCAGGCCGCATTCCAGCAGGACCTTCGACGGCACAATAAAAACGGCAGCCTTTTCCCCTCTTGGACCGGTTGACCGCCCCCCTTATGTGAGAGAGGCTTGCCGTTTGAGGCTATTTGGGCAGCTTGCTTGCGATGATCGATGCGTTCAACCTCGGCGCTCTCTTCGATCCCGAAATCGGGGCCGACAATCTTGCCCTGGTGGATTGCCTGGTGTGGGACCAGCCGCGCCGCGTAAGCCACCGTGAGATCGACGATTTGGCCAAGGCCTGCGCCCGGGGCCTCAAGGGGCGCGGTCTCGGGACGGGGGACGCGGTGGCCATCCTGTCCGCCAATCGCCTGGAGTTTCTGGTGGCTTACATGGGCGTGTTGCGGGCCGGCATGATTGCCGTGCCCATCAATTACAAATTCTCCAAGGACATCATCGATTTCATTTTGCGCGATTGTGCCGCCAAACATGTATTTTGCGACGGCCCCAGACGGGCGGACCTGACGACCGAGCTGCCGATCACGAATTTCGACGCAGCCGACGCCAACGGTTTCGAGGCGCTCTTGGATCGGGGCGCCTTCGAGACCTATCGCCCAACGCCCGACGATGTCGCCATGGTGCTCTATACCTCGGGCTCCAGCGGCCGGCCCAAAGGCGTGCCGCTGACCCACGAGGGACACATCTGGGTCCTGAAGCGGCGATCGGCGGGGGGCCCGTTTACCCATCACCGCCTGCTGATCGCGGCGCCGCTTTACCACATGAATGCGCTGTGTACCTGTTTGTTCGGGCTCTCGGCCGCCACCAGCACCGTGTTGCTGCCGGAGTTCGAGGCCCGGCGCTATCTGCGGGCCATCGAAACCTACCGCTGCACCTGGATCACTTCCGTGCCCACCATGCTGGCCATGGCGCTCAGGGAAAGGGAGCTCATGGCAAGCCTGGATCTCTCGTCCGTCTCCGTGGTGCGCATGGGATCGGCACCGGTTTCGCCGAAACTTTGGCAGCAGGTGAAATCGGCTTTCCCCGAGGCCAGCGTGATGAACGGCTACGGCACCACCGAGGCCGGCCCCATCGTCTTTGGCCCCACGGCGGGAAAACCGGTGCCCGATGTCTCGGTGGGCCGGCAGTTGCCCGAGGTCGATATCAAACTTATCGATGCCCGGGGCGAGGAAGCGGACGAGGGTGTTCTCTGGCATCGCACGCGGGCCACCATGACGGGATACCTGAACCTGCCGGAAAAAACCGCCGAGGTCTTGACCCCGGACGGCTGGTACATCTCCGGCGACGTCTTCCGCCGCGATGCCGGCGGCAACTATTTTTTTGTCGGCCGCGACGACGACATGTTCGTCTGCGGCGGCGAGAACATCTTTCCAGGCCAAGTGGAAGGCACGATCGTCAGCCACCCGGACGCCGAGCAAAGCTGCGTGGTGCCGGTGCCGGACGAGATCAAGGGCGAAAAGCCGGTGGCTTTCGTTGTTCCCCGGTCGGGTAGCGGACTTTCCGAGGACGCCGTCAAGCAGCACGCCCTGGCCCACGCACCGGCCTATCAACACCCCCGCATGGTGATATTTCTCGACGAGTTGCCGCTGGCCGGACCGGGAAAAGTCGACCGCAAGGGCTTGCGCGTCCAGGCCCTGAAACTTTGGCAGGCCCAAGGCGTCTGAAACATAGCCGAACGAAGGGGAGCAAGGTGTGAAAGCCGCAGTCATATCCGAACACGGCGGTCCGGGATCGATCCGGATCGATAACGATTTTCCCGATCCCCAACCCCGGCCCGACGACGTGGTGATCCGGGTGCGCGCCATGACGCTCAATTACCACGATCTCTTCACGCGCAACGGCATGCCGGGCATCAAGATCCCCATGCCGGCCGTCATGGGCCTCGATTTTTGCGGCGAGGTCGTGGAACTGGGCAGCGACATCAAAGACTGGAGCGTGGGCGACCGGGTAATGGTCGATCCCATCGACCGGGTTCACGGCACAGGCCTGATCGGTGAGACATCGCACGGCGGCCTGGCGGAATACTGCCGGGTTCCCGCGCATCAACTCGTGACCCTTCCCGAATCCGTCCCCTTCGCACATGCCGCCTGCCTGCCGGTGGCCTACGGCACGGCGCTGCGCATGATGTACACGGTGGGTGATGTCCAGGCCGGCGACAGGGTCTTGATCCTGGGGGCCTCGGGCGGCGTGGGAACCTGTGCCGTGCAGCTTGCCAAGCGGGCGGGCTGCGAGGTCGTCGCGTGTTCGTCGAGCCAAAGCAAGATGGACCGCCTGACCGAGATCGGCGCCGACCGCGTGGTCAACTACCTCGAGGAGGATTTCGTCAAGTGGGTCTACCAGAACTATGACAAACCCCATCGCCGCGAGTTCGACAAAAGCAAGGGCATTGGTGTCGTCGTCAATTTCACCGGTGGCGATACCTGGGTGAAGTCACTGAGGGTCCTGCATCGCGGCGGCAAGGTCCTGACCTGCGGTGCCACCGCGGGCTATGATCCGGTCGAGGATATCCGTTTCATCTGGACCTTCGAGCTCAAGGTTCTGGGCTCCAACGGCTGGATGCGCGACGACCTCCATGAATTGATCCGGCTGCTGGAAGACGGCTCGCTGAAGCCGATTATCGACAAGACCTTGCCGCTCGAAGAGGTCAACGAGGCCTTTCGCCTGCTCGAAGAACGCGAGGTCTTCGGCAAGGTGGTCATCGAGCCCTAACGGAAACGGTCCGCAAGATGAACGATACCCCGGAACGCATGAGCCAAGCGCAGATTCAGGAACGCTTCGACGTCTCGCCTTTCATCTCGACGCTCGGCCTCGAGGTGCTGTCGCTGGACTACGAAAGCTCGGAGCTCACGGTGAAAATGCCGCTCCAGCCCAACATGGAACGGCGGGCGGGAAGCAAGCAGTTTCACGGCGGCCCCATCGCCTCCTTCATCGATACCGTGGGCGATTTTGCCGTCGGCATGATGGTGGGCGGCGGTGTGCCGACCATAAATATCCGCGTCGATTACCTGAAGCCGGCGGTCGGCGACTTTCTCAGGGCGGTGGCACGGGTCAGGCGGGCCGGCCGCACCGTCACCATCGTCGATATCGATGTGCTTAACGAACAGGATTCCCTGGTGGCGGTGGGCCGCGGCACCTACGCCTCGACGGCGAGCTGAAGACGATGGCCGAGAAAGCAATCCTCGATCATGCCGTCATCAACGTGCGCTATCGGATGGATCAGGCCGAGGGCGCGTTCAGGGACCTGGGCTTTCACCTCACCGAGCGCGGCTATCACACGCTGGGTTCGATCAACCACCTGATGATGTTCGAGAGCGACTATCTGGAATTGATTGGCTTGCCGGCGGATCGCCAAGGCGGCCAGCCGGGCCGGCCGGACATCGCCAACGCGCCTCTGGGCATCAACGGGCTGGTCTTCAAGACAGCCGACGTCGATGAAACCTACGCCCACCTGCAGGATTTGGGCATGGCGGGGGATCCGCCGAAGTCGTTCAGCCGGCCGGTGCAACTCGCCGGCGGTGCCCAGGACGCACGCTTCCGCACGGTTCACCTGCGCGGCGACGTCTTTCCCGGCGGGCGGGTCTACTATTGCCAACACGGCACGCCGGAGCTGGTCTGGCGCCAGGAATGGCAAAGCCATGCCAACGGCGCCCGGGCCATACCGGAGTTCGTCGTTGCCTCGCAGGATCAGGAGAGCGAGGCGGAGAATTTCGCCCGTCTTTTGAACTCGGACGTAAGCGGCAGCGGCGAGAGCCGCAACGTGGCCCTCCCGGGCGGCCAGATCAGCGTCATGACCCCGGCCAGCTACGGCGAACGCTATGGCGCGCTGGCCACTTCGCTGGGCCAGCGCAGCTCCATCTTCGGCGCCCTGGTGTTCCGCACCGAGGGGCTGGACGGGATTCGCAGCCTGCTGGCCGGCATGGCCAATCCGCTGCCCGTGATCGACGAGGCGGAACGTGTTGTGGTGCGCCAACCCGACTTCGATTGCCTGCTGGAATTTCGGACTTAATCACTCGAAAACGAAACTATCGAGCCCCAGTTCGGCGCGCCACTCGTTCGTGGCCTCGGCTTTGTAATCCTCCAGCGGCGTGCCGGTGGCGTCGGCCATGCGGTCGACGGCATTGAAGGTGGCGATGACGGCGGCGGCGTCGACCAGGGCGGCGTCGCCCAGGGTTTGCAGCAGGTGTTCGCGGGCCGCCGCCAAGTCGCTGCCTTCGAGGCCCATCACTGCTTCGGCGTAGGCGACCAGAACCTCACCGTCGGCCACGCCACCGTCGCCCCGGCCCATCATGGCTTCGAGGTCGTAGCCGCCTTGGTCCTCGCCACTCGCCCGGAGCAGCACGCCATGGCTGGTGGTTCAGTAGAGGCACTGGTTCAGCGCCGAAACGCGGCCCGCCACCAGCTCGAGCTGGGCGTGGCTGAGCGCCCGGTATTCGCGTTCGAAATCGAAGATGGCGTCACAGGGCAGATAAAGATGATCGTCGAGGTCGCGGAAGGTGCGGGCCTCGTCAGGCACCAGGCTCAGCGCCCGGTAGATGTTGGCGCCGTTGGTGCCGGCGTAGAGGTCGGATTCGGGTTCCGCCGCTTCCTCGGGGTCGATGGTCGCCACCCAGTGGCTCGAGCGCCGCGCCGCGGCCGGGCGCAGGCGCGTCGGCTCGCCCGCTTCCGTTTGCGGCAAATCGGGCGGCGAGATCCCTAGGGCGTGACAGAACGTATCGACGGAGATCACGGTGAGAACGATTCCGACGATCTCGACGTACTGGGACTCATCGAGTGTCTCGGTAACCTCCTCGAACCAGGTTCGCGTCAGGCGCCCGGGATCGCTGGCGATGCGGTGGATGGCCTCGACCCAGGCCTCGGGCAGGGCGGCGATGTCATCGTGGCGGCCGGCCACGGCGTAGGGCGAAAGCGCCGTCTTCCGGTCCGCGCACAGCGCGCAATTTCCGGCCTGGCGCACCTCGGCCGCCACCGCCCGGCGCTCGGCACCTGTCAGCCAAGTGCCGGCCCGGCCCAGGCGCCGCCAGGCGCGGGCGTGGGCGGCGGTGATATCGGGGCGCACCGGCAGCGGCGCGCGGGTGTAGTCAAAGCCGCTCATGACCAGGGGATTCTATCCCACCGGGCCGCCAGCGGAAGCAACGAATTTGATTCGCCCGGGCCAACGCTACAGCACCCAGCATGACGGCCGAACCCAAGGCCTCGTTGGTGCCGAAGGGCTCGCCGAACACCGCCATGCCGACGGCCACGGCGATCAGCGGCGAGACGAAGGCGTAGAGCCCGGCCTGGCTCGGCCCCCAGTCGCGCAAGAGCTTGAGGTAGATGGTGAAGGCGGCCAGCGAGCCGCCGAGCACGAGGAAGAGCCAGCTCGCCAGCACCGGCGGCGTGAGAAAGTCCGCCGCCGTCAATTCGGCCAGCGGTTCCAGCAGTGCCGCCAGGGCCAAGAGTCCGAGACCGCCGATGAAGGTGAGCAGGCCGGCCACGGCCAGCGGACGGGCGCCCTCGAGCACCGGCCGGGCCAGCAGCGAGCCCAGACAGTAGGCCAGGGTGCCGGCGACGATGGCGGCCAGACCGTAGAGCTCGTCGGCGTTGCCGGCGAGCTCCAGCCGTGGACGGAACAAAAGGCCGAGGCCGCCGACGCCGATGAGCAAGGCGGCAGCCTGGCGCCGGGTGAACGTTTCTTGCCGCAACAGCACCCCGAGGCCAAACAGTCCCACCGGAATCAGCGCCAGGTTGACCACCGCCGAGAGGCCCGACGAGACGAATCCCATGCCCCAGAACAGGAAGCCGTAACAGGCCGTGTTGACCAGCAGCGCTGCAGCCACCAGGCGCAGCGGTTGTCGGCCGAGCAGGCGGGCCGATTTGCCCGGCCCGGCCAGCGCCAGCAGCAACGCCCCGGCGGCAAGGAAACGCCAGGCCGCGAAGGTCAGCGGCGGCAGCGCCTCGACGCCGGTCTTGATGGCGATCCAGGTCAGGCCCCAGATCAGGCACATCAGGGCAAAGAGCAGGCCGTTGGGCATAATTTTCTAACTAGTAAAGAGGTTAGAATCGAGTATCCATTGCCCGCCCTGGCCAGTCAACCGCTTTGGGGGTTAGAATGAAACCATGCTTCCCTTTCCCGAATTGGTTGGCGGCCACGTCGCCATCGATCTCCTTAACACCGTGGAATGGCGGGGCCGACCGGCGCCTGTCGACCGCCTGATCGACTTCGCGGCGGTGCTGGTCTGGTGCAGCCGGGTGGGTGTCTTGTCCGCCGCTCCGGCGGCGGCGCTGACCCGCTGGGCACAGCGTGAACCGGGGCGGGCGGTGGCGCGTCATGGCGCCATCGTCGCCGGCCGTGAGGATCTCCATTGCATCGGTCACGCGGTGAGCCAGAATCGGCCGCCGCCGGCCGCCGCCGTCGCTGCCTTCAACCGCCTGCTGGCAGCCCTGCCGCCGGCAGGGGAATTGGATTTTTCGGACGGACGATTTGTCTGGCGGGGCATCCCGGCAGACCATCTTGAATCGCTGCTTTTCCGACCGGCCGCCGAACTGCTGGCGGCCGACGGTCTGTGCACCATCCGGCTCTGCCAAGGCCCCGACTGCGGCTGGCTCTTTCTCGACGAGAGCCGCAATCGCTCGCGCCGCTGGTGCTCGATGCGGAGCTGCGGCAACCGCGCCAAGGCGCGGCGCCACTATCGGCGCAGCAAAGGATAGGATGTACGACGGTTACCGTCGGAGGTTCCGAGCTCTGTCGCCTCACCAATGTTTGCTGCCGTCGGTGGTCGAGACATGGGCACTGACGACTTTCCAGCCGACATCGGGAAAATTGACCCAGGTCTGGCTCTGGCGGCCGATCAAGTCCTTGCCCCGCACCTTGAACTCCAGATTGACCGTGGCGAAGTCATGACCGATGGTCAGGATCTCCAACCGGAGCCGCTTTTCCTTGATGCTCGGCCCCGGCGGGCGCGCCAGGCGATGGGCGTGAATGGCGTCGAAACCATAGCCATGTTCGCTCATGGCCAAGCGCACGGTATGGGGGCTGCGCCAGAAGGTATCGTCGAGGACGTCGACGTCCTTTTCCTCGAGGGCCGTTTCGTAGCGCTCGAACAAGCGGCGCACTTGGGCCACCACTTCGGGGATGTTTTCGCGGAAATCCCTCACGACGCCGCTCCCTCCAGGGAACTGGCCAGTCCGACCAGAAAGGCGTCTTGGCCGGCGCCTGCCAGCAGCGACAAACCGACCGGGGCGCCGGCCACCGTGGCGCCGGGAATGCTGACCTGGGGCAGGCCGGCAAGTCCGCCGTGGGCGCAAAGACCGAGGATCATTTCGCGCAGCCGGTTCTGCTCGCAAAGCGGCAGGTTCTTAAGGGGCGCCGGGAACGGCGTCGTCGGCAGGGCCAGAACGCTGCCCGGCGGCAGCAGGTATTCGAGCCGCGCCCGGGCCTCGCGTTTCATCAGGCTGGCCCATTGCCGGTCGACTTCCGGGACCATCGAGCCCATCACCAGCCCGCGCGCCACATTGAAGGCGAAGCGGGGGTTGGTGCGATCGATCCAATCCGCGAAGGTGGCCCAGGCCTCGGCCATTTGCAGCGTACGCTGGCTGCGGCTCCAGACCGAAATGCCCTGCGGCGCCATCACTTCCTCGACAACCTCGGCAGCCAGGCCGGCGATCCTATCGAGCAGGGGATCGAGGGCACGCCGGGTTTCGGGCTCGGCGAAACCGAAGGCGTCGACGGCGATCACCAGGCGCTTGGGCGCCACCTTTTCGATGGTCTCAGCCAACAGCACCTGGGAGACGCGCCGGAAGGTTTCGCCGTTGCGGGCGAACCAGCCCGTGGTGTCGCTGCTCGGCGCCTGTACCATCATGCCGCCGAGGTCCATGCGGCCGTGGCTCGGGCGGATGCCGTAGAGGCCGCTGAAGCTCGCCGGCACGCGGACCGAGCCGCCGGTATCGCTGCCCAATCCGGTATCGGCCAGTCCGGCGGCGACGGCCGCCGCCGTGCCCGACGACGAGCCCCCGGGCACCCGGTCGGGTGCGGCGCTGTTCAGCGGTGTACCAAAGAAGGCGTTTTCGCCAAGGATGCCGAGAGAAATCTCGTCGGTGATGGTCTTGCCGACCAGGCGGGCACCGGCGCCGAGCAGGGTCTCGACCGCCCAGGCATGCTTTTGCGGCAGAGGATTGTCCGCCGCCCAATCGGGATTGCCGCCGCCGGTGGGATGCCCGGCCACGTCGAACAAGTCCTTGGCCACGAACGTCACCCCGTCGAGCGGCCCGCTGGCGCTCGGCTCGACAACGAAGCGTCCGTCGGGAACGAAGGCATTGAGGTCGTCCGTCATGTGCCTTTCCTCAAGCGCGGCCGAATTTGTCGATGGCGGCACGCAGCGAACCGGCCTCGGCAATGTACCTCGCCATTTCGGCTTCGACCGCTTCCGCCTCCTCGGCAAAGGTCACAATTTCCGCGACGTGGTCTGCGGGAATGGCGACGACGCCGTCTTCATCTCCGACGATGAAGTCGCCAGGATTGACAACTATCCCGCCGATCTCGACCGGGATATCACGGGCCACGGTTTCGAGCCGGCCGATGGAACTGGCAGGCACGATGGAGCGGGCGTACACCGGGAAAGCGCTGTCGCGTTTGATGATTTCGACGTCGCGCGTGCCACCGTCCAGCACCACTCCCTCATGGCCACGCGCCACGGCACCGGCGTTCATCAACTCCCCCCAAACCGCCGTGTTGGCATCCGCACCCGAGGCAATCACGATGACGCTGCCGGCGGGCGCTTGATCGATGACGTCGAAAGCGAATTCCGGTTTGTGTCGTTCCAATGTCGGGGTTTCGAGAATTGTCGCGGCCGGGCCGACGATTTTCCGGTAATTCGCCCGCGCCTTGATATCGAAGTCCAAATATCCCCGTTTGCCGGCGATTTGATCGCAGCCGTCGGATAGCGTGGCTACCGCCAAGTTGCGCAAACGATCAACGAAGTCTTCTGTCAAATCTCGCTCCTACTTGTCCACCAGGAACCGCCAGCTTTCGCCGTGGGAGACCACCCAGCCGGCGGTGGGCGCGACGAAGTGGGTGCCGAAAACCAGCACCTCGTCGTCGCCATAGCGCTGCAGGAATTCCTTGCGCGTATCCTGCGCGCGGGCGACATCGTGGTCGAACTTGCTGGCCACATGGGGCAGGCCGATTTGGATGGGGTGGTGCATCATGTCGCCCGTGATCACCGCGCGCTCTCCGGCCGAGGTGATGGCGACGCTGACGTGTCCCGGCGTATGCCCGGGTGTCGGCTCCAGTCGAACCTCCTCCGTCACCTTATGGTCGACCTCGACCAAATCGTGCAAGCCCGCCTCGATGACGGGGCGGATCGAATCCTGGTTGACCGCCGGGCAGTCCATGACGGCCTCGGCGATCTCGAGGTCGACGTCGCCGGCTATGGCAGCCACCGTCTCCTGCTGCCAGTGTTCCCACTCCGTGCGCCCGAACAGGTAACGTGCGTTGGTGAACGTGGGCAGCCAGCGGCCGCCGCTGAGCGTGGTATTCCAGCCCACGTGGTCGACGTGAAGGTGGGTGCAAAGCACGATGTCGATGCTCTCGGGCGGATAACCGGCGGCGCTGAGATCGTCGAGGAAGGTACCCCGCAATTCATTCCAGGCGGCGTTGCCTCGGGGCTTGTCGTTGCCGACGCAGGTATCGACGACAATCCGGCGGCCTTGGGACTCGACGACGAAGGCCTGGACGCAGCTCTTCAGGCCGCCGTCCGGCGTGACGAAATGCGGCTGCAGCCAGGTCTCGCGCAGGATTTCCTCGGTGGTGAGATTGCGATAGCCGAAATCGGGCGTCCTGACGGCCGTCAACTCGACAATGCGGGTGATCTTTACGTCGCCGATTTGCCAGCTGTCCGTGGTCATCGAAAATCCCCCCTAAAGTCCATCTGGTGAAGGCGCGGCGCCACTACCGCCGAAGCAAAGGATAACTCGGGTCGGTTTTTCCGCTGCGCCACTTGCAGGTCCCAAAACACCCCCGCCGTGATCTCCAGGGGGCGCTTGTCGTGGATAGAATACATGCAATTTGGGAAAAGTTACGCTGGTGACGGCTGATCGATGTAGGGCTTGATATCCAGCAACGGCGTCCCGTCGCGGCAATCGAGAGCGCTCACCGTCAGTACGTTTCCCTCCACTTTCAGGAGTTCCACCGTGCTCAAGGCGATGGGATTTGGGCGCATCGGAGAACGCAGCGCAAAAACCCCAAGTTTCTCGTTTGTTTCCGACCACTTGGGAATTCTTTGCAAGGCGGAGCGGTCGGCCTCGTCAAGCCAATAAAGTATCTGGATACGGCTCTTGTTCTCGATCCCCTTCAACGCGAGGGACATTGCCGGGTCCAGCTCTATCCGCGAAACGCCGTTTGCCGGGCGCGCCTGACCAGGGCAATCGGCAACCGTTTTGTAGGACGTTCGAATTTTTCCGATAAAGTTAACCGTAGCCGTGTTCATGCTGAAAAGTCTCCCGTAGTGGCCGCGATATCAGCCAACCCCTCAGGACAGCGGCCGGGGCGGGGCCAGCCCATATTTGTCGAGCCATGGTAGCAGTCGCTGCAGGGTCTCCGGGTGCAAGCGCACACCGCTGGCCTGCTGCTCGGCCATACGGGCGTGGGCGCGGTCGCCCGGCATACGCACCGGCTGGTCGGGGTCGATCGGCTTCACCTCACGGCAAACCCTGGCCAAATGGCCGATCTCGCGCTGAAAGGACGCGCTGCCGCCGAAAGCCTCGGGATCGATTAGCAACAAAAATAGGTGATTGCCACCGGCCGTTTCAGGCGTCGCTCGGCCGGCGCCGGCCAGTCCGGAGGTCAAGGCCTCGACCAGGATGGATAGCGCGAAGCCCTTGTGCCCCTGCATCCTACCGCCAGCCGGCAGGATTGCGCCCGGTGGGTCGGCGTAGATTGCCTCGGGATCGTCACTCAACATCCCCGCTGCATCGACCAGCCAGGGCTCGGGCAAGCGGGCGCCGGCACGCCGCGTGCGCTCGATAAAGCGGTTGGTGACGCTCGAGGTGCTGGTGTCGATGAGGATCGGGTGCTCCGCCGTGGGAATAGCGATCGCCAGCGGGTTGGTGGAAAGCCGTGGCTCGCGGCCGCCATGCGGCGCCACCACGGCATTGTCGGGTGCCGAAGCCGCCAGAATGGCCAGCGCTCCCTGGTCGGCCGCACGTTTCACATAGGTGGCGAGGCAGGAGATATTCTGGCTGCGGCAAATCGCCAGAGACACCATCGGATGGTCGCCGAGCCGCTCCAGACCCATCGCCAGGGCGCGCCGGACGACCCATTGCCCGGGCAGGTATCGGCCGTCCAAAACCAGAGCGGCGCCTTCGTCGCGCAGCACTTCGGGCTGGCCGGAGGTCCGGGTCCGCCCGGCCTCTATGGCGGACAGATAGGCGGGCACGAACTGCAGGCCATGAGTGTCGTATTCCAGGAGCTCGGCCTCGACCAGCACCTCGGCCACGACATGGGCGATCTCAGCCTCGAGCCCGGCCCGTTCAAACAGCGTGCTCGCGCAGCTGACGAGCTCCGCGCCGGCATAGGAGATCCCTGCATCCGAGATCCCTGCATCCGAGATGCTTGCATCCGAGATGTTCACTCGGCGGCGCCCTCCCGGTAGGTGTAGTCGTTAAGCCCCAGATCGGCGCGGAAATCGGCCGTCACCTCGGCCTTTTGCTCCTCCAACGGAATGCCGGTGGCGTCGGCGACGCGGTCGATGGAGTTGAAGGTGGCGACCACGCCGGCCGTGTCGACCAGAGCCGCATCGCCCAGCGTCTGGCGCAGTTCGTTGCGCACGGCATCGAGGGCGTCGTCATCGTCGCCCAGCACCGCCTCGGCATAGAGCGTCAGCAGCCGGCCCTGGGGCACGCCGCCGTCACCTTCGCCCAGCACCGCCCTGAGATCGTAGTCGTCACCCGTGTGTTGGCCGCTCCCACGGAGCAGCACGGTGTGGCTGGTGGTTCAATAGAGGCACTGGTTGAGGGACGAGACGCGGCCCGCCACCAGTTCGATCTGGGCGTGGTTGATGGCCCGGAACTCGGTGCCGAAGTCGCGCATCATGGCGCCTTCCAGGTACTGCGTTTCGGTCAGGTCGAAAAAGCCGCGCACCTCGTTCGGCACCAGGCTCATGGCCCGGTAGATGTGTGGCGCCGTGGGAACCGGGTAGAGATCGGATTCCGCTCCCTCGGCGTCCTCGGGCGCCAGCCACGGCACCCAGGCGCCGCCGTGCTTGGCACCGGCCGGGCGCTGCCGCGTGGGCTCGCCCTCGATAGCATCCGGCAGTGCCGCGGCCGGCTGGCCGATGGCCCGGGCGAAGGTGTCGATGGCCACCACGGTGACGATCACCGCCACGGTCTCGACGTATTCCTCCTCGCTTACCCCGGCGGCGATGATGCCCTGGTACCAGTCCTGGGTCAGGCGGCCGGAGTCGGTGCGGATGCGGTGGATCATTTCGACCACGGCCTCGGGCAGTTCGCCGAGATCGTCGTGGCTGCCTGTCACGGCATACGGCGACAGCGCCTGGCGGCGCTCCCGGCAAAGCGTGCAGCCCGGCGCCTGGCGCACCTCGCGGGCGATGGCCAAGCGGCGTTCGGCCTTGAGCCAGGTGCCGGCCCGGGCCAGGCGTTGCCAGCCACGGGCGTGGGCCGCCGTGATGTCGGGCCGCACGGCAACCGGCGCCGATTGGTAGGAGATATCGTTCATGCGGGACCTCCGTCGTTGTCTCTAAAGCGTCGCGCCCACCGTCCAGGGCACGAATTCGTCGTCGCCGAAGCCCAAGGATTCGCTCTTGCTGGGCTTGCCGGACGCGGTCTCGAGTACCAGGCGAAAGATCTGCTGGCCCAGTTCCGGCACCGTGGCGGCGCCGTCGGCGACGGTGCCGCAATTCACGTCCATGTCCTCCGACATGTGCTCGTACATGCGGCTGTTGGTGGCCAGCTTGAGGCTGGGCACGGGCTTGCAGCCGTAGACCGAGCCCCGCCCGGTGGTGAAGCACACCATGTTGGCGCCGCCGGCCACCATGCCGGTCACCGAGGCCGGATCGTAGCCTGGCGTGTCCATGAAGACGAAGCCCTGGGCGGTGATGGCTTCGGCGTATTTGTAGACGTCGACCAGGTTGGTGGTGCCGCCCTTGGTGGCGGCGCCCAGCGATTTTTCCAAGATGGTGGTGAGGCCGCCTTCCTTGTTGCCTGGCGAGGGGTTGTTGTCGAGCGAGGCGCCGTTGAGGGAGGTGTATTGTTCCCACCAGCGCACCCGTTCGACCAGTTTCTCGCCCACTTCGCGGCTCACGGCGCGGCGCGTGAGCAGGTGCTCGGCGCCGTAGATCTCCGGTGTCTCGGCCAGGCAGGCGGTGCCGCCGTGGCGCACCAAAAGGTCCGAGGCGGCACCCAGCGCCGGATTGGCGGTGATGCCGGAGTAGGCGTCGGAGCCGCCGCATTCGAGGCCCAGCACCAGCTTGCTGGCGGGTTGGGGGGAGCGTTCGGCTTTGTTGGCCTCGGGCAGCATGTCGCGGACCCGGGCGATGCCTTCCTCCACCGTCTTGCGCGTGCCGCCTGTGTCCTGGATGGTCATGGTTTGAAGTTGGGGTCCCACCTCGAGGCTTTCGCCTTCGACCAGGTATTCGATCTGCAAACCCTCGCAGCCCAGCCCGACCAGCAGCACGCCGGCGAAGTTGGGTTGCCGGGCGTAGCCCGAGAAGGTGCGGTAGAACATGGCCTTGGCCTCGCCCACCGGGACCAGGCCGCAGCCGCCGGTGGAGTGGTTGAGCACCACCACGCCGTCGACGTTGGGCCAAGCCGCCAGCGCCTCGCCGCGAAAAGCCTCGGCGATATAGCGCGACGCCGTGGCCGAGCAGTTGGAGGTCGAGATCACGCCGAGGTAGTTGCGTGTGCCTACGCGTCCGTCGGCCCGGGCGTAGCCCTCGAAAGTGGCGCGTTCGCCGTCCGCCACCATTTCCACCTCGCGGGTCTCGGCGCCGAAGGCGTAGTCGCGGTCGAAATCGCCGAACTCGAGATTATGGCTATGCACATGATCGCCCGGTTCCAGGTTCTGGCTGGCGAAACCGATGACCTGGCCGTAGCGCCGCACCGGCTGGCCGGCGGTTATGGTGGTGGTGGCGATTTTGTGGCCGGCGTTCACGTTGTCCCGCGTGGTCAGTCCCTCGGCGACGATCTCGAAGTCGGCCAGCACGTCAACGTTGGCGATGACGACGTTGTCGCTCTCGTGCATGCGGATGGTCAGTGGTAGGGTTTGGGACATGATCGGCCTTCTCAAGCGGCGCGGCGGATGGCGCGGCCGGATCGGCTACCGGTCCACTTGCCGGCGGCGAAGGCGACGGAGCCGTTGACCAGCACCATGTCGATGCCGGCAGCCGGGCGTAAGGGCTCTTCGAAGGTGGCGCGGTCGATCACGGTCTCGGGATCGAAAAGCACCAGGTCGGCGAAACAACCGGCCTCGACTCGGCCCCGGTCCTTGATTCCGAAGGTTTCGGCCGAGAGCCCGCTCATGCGGTGTACGGCTTCCTCCAGCGGAAAGAGACCCAGCTCGCGGGCGTAGTGGCCCAGCACGCGCGGGAAGGTGCCCCAAAGCCTGGGGTGCGGGTGCTTGTCGTGGGGAATGCCGTCGGAGCCGATCATGGTGCGGGAATAGGCCAGGATGCGCTGCACGTCGTCCTCGCTGAGCATGAAGTAGATGGCCCCGGCGGGTTGCACCCGGTCGGCCGCCTCCAGCACTTCGATGCCCCATTCGGCGGCCAGCTCCGCCAGGTCGCGGCCGGCCGCCTGGGGCTCCGAGTTGGACCAGGTGATCATGGTGCGCTCGGCGCGTTCCACCATCTCGCTCATCAGCACCGTCGAGCCGGCGGTGTAGGGATAGGCGTCGAGGCCCACGGCCTGACTCCGGCGGGCCTCCTCGATGCGCCCCAGCGTCGCCGTGCTGCGTCCGTGGTTGGCGGTGCCGGCGCATTTATGGTGCGAAATCACCACCGGCACGCCGGCCCGGCGGGCGGTCTCGAAGGTCTCGTCGAGCGAGATCTCGACATCGTCGTCCTCGTTGCGCATGTGGGTGGTGTAGACGGCGCCGGTGCCGGCCAGGGGCTCGATCAGGGCCACCACTTCGTCGGCCGGCGCCTGGCGGCCGGCGGGATAGAAAAGCCCGCTGGAAAAGCCTATGGCACCGGAACCCAGGGCCTCGCCGACCTGGATCCGCATGGCCGCGATCTCGTCGCCCGTAGCCGCCCGGTCCATGGTGTCCATGGCCCCGGCGCGTAGCGTCGAGTGGCCCACCAGGGGTGCCGCATTGATGGCTGCCGGGCTGGCGTCGAGGGCATCGAGGTAGGCCCCGAAGGTGGGATAGAGGAATGCCGCCGGCCCGCCCATCAACTCGAAGACCGGGTCCGTGGCTTGCTCCGGCTTGAGCGGCGCCAGGCTGAAGCCGCAGTTCCCCGGCACCACCGTGGTCACGCCCTGGCTCAGCTTGGGCGTCATGTCGGGGTCGGTGATCAGGGCCCGGTCGTCGTGGGTGTGGACGTCTATGAAGCCGGGCGCCACCACCTTGCCGGTGGCGGCGATTTCCTCGCCGGCCTTGGTGGCGGCGAGGTCGCCGACGCCGACGATGCGGTCGCCGCTGACCGCCACGTCACCGCGGCGCCCCGGCGCCCCGGTGCCGTCGATGACGGTGGCGTCGCGAAACAGGATGTCGCAGGTGGCGGGGGCCTCAGTCATGGGATCCTCCAAGCTCGGGGGGCGGCACAAAAAGCGGTGGCCCAACCCATAGCATACCTGGGCGAATTGATGGAGCGCGCGTCCCTCAAGCCGTGGCGCTGGGTCGGGCGGCCACTTCGCTTTGCCAGCGCAGCACGTTGGCGGCGCTTTCCGACGCCCCCATCTCGACGCGGCCGGCGGTTTCGATGGCAACGTAGGTGGTGATGTCGGCGATGGTGAACGCCGGGCCGGCGATGAAGGGGCTTTCGCCGAGGCGCTCGTCCAGGCGCTCGAGGAAGCGCCCGAAGCTCACCCGGCCGCGGGCCGCCAGGTCGGCAAGCTGGGGCACGCCCGAGGGCACGCCGGCCAGGGCGCGGTCCTCGAACATGGGCAGCGTGTTGCGCAAGACCTCGCCCACGGCGCCGATGCACTCGATCTCGGCCCGGCGCTGCCACATTTCCACGACGGCGCGGCCGGCGGCCCCCCGGCCCATCAGCGCGGGCTCAGGCTGGATCTCCTCGAAGTAGCGGCAGATGGCCACCGATTCGCTGATCATGGTGGGGGGAAACCTTTTCCCAGACCTCATCCCTGATGACGAAACGTCCCGTGTTCATCAAAACCTCCTTGCAAAAGGAAGTTTGAATCACTTTTTGACGCTCTTGGGAATCCCTTAAATGTCAACAGGCCCTAATGCGGAAACGGCCATAGTCTCAGTTTTTCCTTGGCGATCTGCCATAGCCGGGCCAGGCCGCCGGGCTCGACGGCGAGGAAAAAGATGATCAGGGCGCCGAAAAACATGACCTCGAAGTGCTTCAGCAGAGCGACGTCGATTTGCAGCCCGAGCGCTGGCGGCAGGTTGGTCAGGAGAATCGGCACCGAGGTGATGAAGGCGGCCCCCATGAACGAGCCCAGAATGCTCCCCATGCCGCCGACGATGACCATGAACAGGACCTGGAAGGAAATCTCGACGCGAAACGAGGCGCCGATATCGAAGCCGCCGAGCCAGGTAAAGATCGAGAGCGCCCCGGCGACGCCGATATAGAAAGACGAGATGGCGAAGGCCATCAGCTTGGCCGGCAGCGGTCTGATGCCGATCAGTTCGGCCGCGATATCGCGGTCGCGAATGGCCATCCAGGAGCGCCCCAAATGCCCGCGCACCAGGTTCTTGGCCAAGAGCGCCAAAACCATGACGATACCAAGCGTCAGCAGATAGCGGGCCTCGGCCGAGGCTTCGGGGCCGGTCACCATGACGCCGAACATTTTGCGCGGTGGTGCCGTTATGGAACCGGACGGGCTGTAATTGTAGAACCATGCCATCCGGTTCGAGATCCAGTTGATGAAGAACTGCGCCGCCAAGGTGGCGACGGCCAAATAGAATCCCTTGATGCGCAGGCTGGGCGAGCCGAAGACGATGCCGACGAAGGCCGTAATCAGGCCCGAAAGCAGAAACACCACGATCATGTTGAGATCGGGAAAGGCCGTGGTCAGCTTGTAGGTGGAAATGGCACCGACCGAGGCGAAGGCGCCGGTGCCCAGCGACAACTGGCCGCAATAGCCGACCAGAATATTGAGGCCGATGGTCAAAAGCGCAAAGACCAGGAAGGGGATCAGGATAGCCTGCAGCCAGTATTCGTCGGCCCACAACGGCACGACGACGAAGGCCACCACCAGGGCGGCGGCGCAGGCCCAGCGATCCTGGGCCAAGGGAAATATCGCCTGGTCCTGGGCGTAGGTGCTTTTGAATTGGCCGGACCCGCGGTACAGCATCGTGCGATTCTTGCCCCTGGGATATGGCGGTGATTTGTCTCACTCTAGCGGGCAACACCGGCCACGGAGAGCGTGGAGACCAGAACGGGAGTGTGTCATGCAAAAGCACAAGATGTACATCGGCGGCGAGTGGGTCGAGGCCGCCGGCGGCGAATGGTTCGAGAGCCTCAATCCCTACACCGGCCAGCCCTGGGCGCTGGTGCCCCGTGGCGGCGCTGGCGACGTCGACCGTGCCGTCGAGGCCGCCCACCAGGCGTTTGTAAGCGGTGACTGGCCGGCCCTGACGGCGACCCAGCGCGGCGCGCTATTGCGCAAGCTGGGTGACCTGCTGGCCGAGAACGCCGAGCATCTGGGCCGGACCGAGACCCAGGACAACGGCAAGCTGATCGCCGAGATGGGCGGCCAGACCGCCTACATTCCGCAGTGGTGCTATTACTACGGCGGCCTGGCCGACAAGATCGAAGGCTCGGTCTTGCCTATCGACAAGCCAGGGCACCTCAACTTCACGCGCTGGGAGCCCCTGGGTGTGGTGGCCGGCATCACGCCCTGGAACTCGCCGCTGCTGCTGATGTGGAAGCTGGCGCCGGCCTTGGCGGCGGGCAACACCATGGTCATCAAGCCCTCGGAATTCACTTCGATCTCGACGCTCGAGTTCATGAAGGTGTTCGAACAAGCCGGCTTTCCGCCGGGCGTGGTCAACGTCGTCACCGGTTTCGGCGCCGACGTCGGCGCGCCGCTGGTCGAGCATCCGAAAGTGGCCAAGGTGGCCTTCACCGGCTCCGACGTCACCGGCGCGCGGATTTACGAGGCGGCGGCCCGCAGCCTCAAGCACGTCACCATGGAGCTCGGCGGCAAGTCGCCCAACATCGTCTTCGACGACTGCTTCGTTGACGACACCGTCAAGGGCGTGATTTCCGGCATCTTCGCCGCCACCGGCCAGACCTGCATCGCCGGCTCGCGGCTTTTGCTGCAGCGCTCGATTCACGACCAGTTCGTCGACAAGCTGGTGGCCTTCGCCAAGACCGCGCGCATGGGCGATCCTGCCAGCCTGGAAACCCAGGTCGGCCCGGTCACCACCATTCCGCAGTATGAAAAAGTCCTGAGCTACATCGACGTGGCCAAGGGCGAGGGCGCCGAGACGGCGCTGGGCGGTGCCAAGGCCACGCGCCCCGAGTGCGGTGAGGGCTGGTTCGTCGAGCCCACCATCTTCACCGGCGTCGACAACCAAATGCGCATCGCCCGGGAAGAGGTGTTCGGCCCGGTGCTTTCGGTGATTCCCTTCGACGACGAGGAAGAAGCCGTGGCCATCGCCAACGACATCAACTTCGGCCTGGCGGCCGGGGTCTGGACCCAGAACATGGGCCGCGCCATCAAGATCTCGGAACGCCTGCGGGCCGGCACGGTGTGGGTCAACACCTACCGCGCGGTCTCCTTCATGTCGCCCTTCGGCGGCTACAAGCGCAGCGGATTGGGCCGCGAGAACGGCCAAGAGATGATCAAGGAGTACCTGCAGCAGAAAAGCGTCTGGATCGCCACCGAGACGGAGGTGCCGAACCCCTTCGTGCTGCGCTGACTGGGCGGCGGCGGGACGCGAACTAGGTTACTGGCCAGGCTGGAGGGGAGTGAAAACATGGCCACAGCGACTTTTGGTGCGGGCTGCTTCTGGGGCGTGGAAGCGGCGTTCCGCAAGATCCAGGGCGTCAGCGGGACGGCCGTCGGCTACGCCGGCGGGACGGTCGATGAGCCCACATACGAGGCTGTTTGTCGGGGTACCACGGGGCATGCCGAGGTGGTGCGGCTGGAATTCGACCCCCGCCGGGTGAGCTATGACCAGTTGCTTGAGCTCTTTTTCGAGATCCACGACCCGACGCAGTTCAATCGCCAGGGTCCCGACGTCGGCACGCAGTACCGCTCAGTGATCTTTTTCCACGACGCCGATCAGCAAGCGGCGGCCCGTGAGGCCAAGGCCCGGATTCAGGCCTCGGGCAATCTGCCCGGGCCGGTGGTGACCGAAATCAGCGCCGCCGGCGACTTCTGGCCGGCCGAGGACTACCACCAGCAATATTTCGAGAAGACCCGCGGCCGCCGCTGGGGCTAGCGAAAGGGTTTGACTGCGGCCATGGCGGGGTGGGCATAATCGCGCTCTCTCAACCCTCGCTTACGCCTTCCCCATGCCGTTTTACAAAAACCTCGTCTTCTGGGCCTACACGGCCGCCTTTCTCGGCGTCTTCAGCCACGCCACCAGCGAGTTCTTCTCGGTGTTGTCGGGGATCAGCGGGCCCGAGGTTTCGGTCTGGCGCTATCTGCTGGGCAGCGCCTGCCTGTTGCTCGTGGCGCTGTCGCGCCAGAGCACGCGCAACCTCTTGGAGCCGTTGCGCAAGGACGGCCTGCGCATTTTCGTGCTGTCGGTCTGCGGCATGGCGCTGGGCCAGTTGATCTTCCATTGGTCGCTCGACTTCGCCTCCATCGTGCAGGTCGCGACCATGGTCACGACCATGCCCATGGGCGTCATGGTGGTCGATGCCATCGTCAACAAAACCCGTATCACGGCGCCCAAGGTGATCAGCGGCCTGGGCGCTTTCGGCGGCGTCGTCTTCCTGCTTACCGATGGTTATCTGGAGCAATTGCAGCTTGCCTCGGGCGCCTTTTACGGCGTCCTGATGGCGCTGGGCTGCGCCGTCATCGGCTCGTTCTACCTGGTGCTGATCCGGCCCCTGATCAACGAATACGGCGCCATCCGCATGACCACGCTGACTTTCGGGCTGGGCGCCGGGGCGCTGTGGCTGGTGGTGGGCTTGGCCTGGGGCATCTGGGTCGACCCCGCGACGCTGTTCGAGCGCCCGCCCCAGGCCTATCTTTCGCTGCTCACGCTGGGCCTGTGGAACACCTGCATCGGCTTCATCCTCTGGCTCTGGGGGCTGTCGGCGGCGCCCGACATGGGCCGCGCCAATTACCTTTTCTTTCTCAAGCCGGTGATCGCGGCGCTGCTGGCGCTGGCCATCCTGGGCAGCGCCATCACCGCCGTCCAGGTGGCCGCCATCGTGGTGGTTTGCGGCTGCGTGCTGGTCGAGATCTTTTACGACCAACTGGCGGCGCTGCTGGGCCGCCGGCCGGCCGGGTGACTTGATCGCGGGGCGACCTACCTGATAGGGGTATCGCCCGCTTCTGCCCGCCCCTGTGGAAACCGAGCCATGACCGCAATCACCTCAGGAAAATCCTGGCGCACGCCCATGCTGGTGCTGGTGGCGGCGGCCGTCACGGTAATCCTGAGCATGGGCTTGCGCTCCAGCTTCGGTCTGTTTTTGCGCCCCATGAGCGCCGATCTGGGTTGGGGCCGCGAGATCTTCGCCTTCGGCATGGCGCTGCAGAACCTGCTCTGGGGCGTCTTCCAGCCGGTCGCCGGGGCCATTGCCGATCGCTTTGGCGCCGGCCGGGTGATCGCCGGTGGCGGTGTGCTCTATGCGCTCGGCCTCTACGTCATGTCGACCACCAGCTCGCCCCAGGATTTCCATCTTAGCGCCGGGCTGCTGATCGGCATGGCCCAGTCGGGCGCCGGGCTCTCGGTGGTGCTGGGCGCCGCCGGCCGCGTCTTTCCCGAGGAGCGCCGCTCCTGGGCCCTGGGCGTGATCACGGCGGCGGCCTCGCTGGGGCAGTTCAGCATCGTGCCACTGGGCCAGGCCTTCCTCAGCACCTACGGCTGGCAGTTCTCGTTCCTGTTGCTCGGCATCATCGCGCTCCTGATCATACCCATGGGATCGGCGCTAAAGGGCCGGGCCGAGCCCTTGACGGCGGCGGACGACCAGACCCTGGGTCAGGCCCTGCGCGAGGCCATAGCCCACAAAGGTTTTTTGCTGCTGACGCTGGGCTTTTACGTCTGCGGCTTCCACGTCGCTTTCATCGGCGTCCACCTGCCGGCCTATCTGGTCGACCGCGGCGCCACAGCCGAACTGGGGGCCTGGGCCCTGGCACTGATTGGGCTCTTCAACATCATCGGCTCCTACACGGCCGGCGTGCTGGGCGGCCGGCGCAGCAAGAAATACATGCTTAGCGGTATCTATCTGCTTCGTGCCGTGGCCTTCTTCGGCTTCATCACAGTTCCCGTCAGCGTCACCTCGACGCTGCTCTTCAGCGCCGCCATTGGGCTCTTGTGGCTCTCGACCATCCCGCTGACCTCGGGTCTGGTGGCGCAGATCTTCGGGCCGCGCTACATGGCGACGCTGTTTGGCGTGGTCTTTTTCAGCCACCAATTGGGCAGCTTCACCGGCGTCTGGCTGGGCGGATACCTATTCGATACCACCGGTTCCTACGACGTTGTCTGGTGGGCCGGCGTGGCCCTGGGCATCGCCGCCGCCATCGTGCATTGGCCCATCGACGACAAGGCCGTGGCCCGCCTCGAAGCCATTCAGGCGACAAATGCCGGTTAGCGCCGGACCGCCCTGGCTCGACCAACGCCTGGCGGCGGGCGAGGTCGTCATCATCGACGGCGGCGTCGGCACCGAGCTCGAGGCCCGCGGCGCGGTGATGGACGATACCGCCTGGTGCGGCCCGGCCAACCTGGAAGCCGGCGAGTTGCTCACTCGGATCCATGCCGATTACATCGCCGCCGGGGCCGACGTCGTCATCGCCAACACCTTCGCCGCCGGCCGCCAGGCGCTCGAGCCCGCGGGCTACGGCGCCCAGGTCGTAGAGATCAACCGCCTGGCCGTCGAGTACGCCGTTCGGGCCCGCGACGCGGCCGAGCGCGAGGTTGCCGTGGCCGGCGCCATTTCCCACTTCATCGCTCCCCAAACCGGCCCCGAATGGCGCCATCCCGAGCGCTTGGCGGCCTGCTTTCGCGAACAGGCCGAAATTCAGGCCGAGGCCGGTGCCGACCTGATTGCTCTGGAGATGATGCAGCGCCCCGAATATGCCGAGGCGGCCATGGCGGCGGCCCAAAGCACCGGCCTGCCGGTCTGGCTCGGCCTTTGTGCCCGGCGGGCGCCGGCCGGCGAGGGCTTCGTCAGCATTTCCGATCCACCGTTCGCCATGGACGAGATGTTTGCCGCCGCCGGCCGGCTCGGCGCCGGGCTGATCACCGTCATGCACTCCAGCGTCGACATCACCGGGGCGCTGCTCGAGCAATTGCGGCCGCACTGGTCGGGGCCGACCGGCGTCTATCCCGAATCGGGCTATTTCGAGATGCCGCACTGGCGGTTTGTCGACATCATTTCACCGGCCGCCCTGGCCGCCGAGGCCGAGCGCTGGCTGGCCGCCGGCTGTCAGGTCATCGGCGGCTGCTGCGGCACCGGGGTCGCGCACATCGCCAAGCTCAAGGAGAGCCTGCCAAGCCACCTCGGGAGTCCGCCATGACCAAGGCCGTCGTCGTTCTCACCCGCCACTGGACCGGGGCCGCCGAGGCCGCCATGTCGGAGGCCTTCGAGGCCCGGCTCAACGCCGCCGACGACAAGTTGTCAGTCGACGATATCGTGGCCCGCTGCCAGGGCGCCGTGGCGCTCTGTCCGATCCCCAGCGACCCTATCGACGCCGAGCTGATCGCCAGGCTGCCCGCAAGCGTCAAGATCATCGCCGTCTTCGGTGCCGGCACCGAAAATGTCGATGTGAAGGCGGCCCAGGCCCGCGGCCTGGTCGTCAGCAACACCCCCGGTGCCGTGGCCGAGGATACCGCCGACGTCACCATCGCGCTGATGCTGGCCACCTGCCGGCGCCTGGTGCATGGCGACCGTGAGCTCAGGGCCGGGCGCTGGCAGGGCAGCCAGGTCGACGACCCGCTGGCCGGTCAGCGGTTTTGGGGCAAGACGCTGGGCATCGTCGGCCTGGGCAGCATCGGCAGCGCCGTGGCGCGGCGCGCCCGGGCCTTCCGCATGCCGCTGATCTATCACAACCGCAACCGTGCGCCCGAGGCCGAGGCGGCCTGCGAGGCCCGCTTTTGCGCCCAACTCGACGAGTTGCTGGAGGCCGCCGACATCGTCTCGCTGCATTGTCCGCTGACGCCCGAGACGCGCCACCTGATAGATGCGGCGGCGCTGGCCCGGATGAAGGCGGACGCCGTGCTGATCAATGCCGCGCGCGGCCCGGTGGTCGACGAGGCGGCTCTCATAAAAGCCTTGCGAAGCGGCACCATCGCCGCCGCCGGGCTCGACGTCTATGAATACGAGCCCCAGGTGCCGACTGAGTTGGTGGCGCTGGAAAACGTGGTGCTGGCGCCGCATCTCGGTACCGCCTGCGGCGAGGCCCGTTACGACATGGGGTTCCGGGTGCGCCAAAACGTCGAGGCCTTTCTGGCCGCCGGCCAGCCTCTCGATCCGGTGACGGAATAGCCCGCAGCCTTCACCCCATGGCGTCGAAGGCGCCCTTCAACTGGCCCAGCGCGTCCTGCAGCACGCTCCACTGGCGGCCGCCGATGAGGCCGCCGTCGACGACGATGTCGCGGCCGTTGATGAACGACGATTCGTCGCTGGCGAAAAACAACGCCGCCCGGGCGATGTCCTCGGGCAGGCCGGCGCGTTTGATCGGCTGGATGGTCTCGAAGGCCTGTTTGAGAAGCTCGGCCGTGCCTTCGGCCTTGTCGGCCTCGACGCCCAGCGCCTTGCCGAAGATGCCGGTGGCGATGGCGCCGGGCGAGACCGAATTCACCCGCACGCCCTGCTCCCCGAGCTCCATGGCGACGCAGCGGCTGAGGTGGATGACGGCGGCCTTGGCCGCGGAATAGATCATCGACGAGGAATAGCCCGCCTGGTGGCCGGCGATCGAGCCGTTGTTGATGATCGAGCCCGAGCCTTGCTTGATCATCACCGGCGCGGCGTGCTTCATGCCCAGCATGACGCCGCCCACCAGCACCTTCATGGCGCGATCGTAGAAGTCGGTATCGATGTCGGCGATGGAGCCCGTGGGGGCCGGGCCGCCGGCGTTGTTGAAAAGCACATCGAGCCGGCCGTGGCGTTCCACCGTGGTGTCGATCAGGTTGGCCACGTCGTCCTCGACGGCGACGTCGGCGCGGATGAATTCGGCCGCCGGTCCGACACGCTCGGCCAGCGCCCGGCCCAGTTCCTCGCGCCGCCCGCAAAACACCACCTGGGCGCCTTCCTCGACGAAGAGCTCGACGCTGCGCTCGCCGATGCCGCTGGTGGCGCCGGTGATGATGGCGATTTTTCCCTCCAACCGTGCCATGGGTTCAGTACCTCCGTTGCTCAGGCCTTCAGTCCCTCGAGAAAGATCGCTGCGAACTGCTCGGCGATCTGCTCCAGCGTATGGCCCCGGTTGCGGGCATACCACGTCGGCACCCAGTTGCACATGCCCAGCAGCCCCAAGGCCGCCAGGCGGCAGTCGAGATCGGCGGCGAACTCGCCGCCGGCCACGCCGGCGCGGAAAATGCCCTCGACCAGTTCCTCGTAAGCCCGCGCGATGCGCTGCACGTCGCGCCGGCGCTGGCCGCCCAGGTGCTGGCGTTGGCCGAGAAAAACCTCCATGTGGTTGGGCAGCGTGCGCAGCGGCTCGAGGTGGCAAAGGAAGAAACGGCGGATTTTCTCCCGGGCCGGAAGGTCCTCCGCCACGATGCCCTCGAGGCGTTGCACATGGCCCTCGACGCCGAGCCGGCAGACCTCGGCTAGGGCTTCTTCCTTGGAGGAGAAATAGTAGTAAAGGCTGCCCTGGCGGATGCCCAATCGCTCGGCGATCTCTTTTGTGCTGGCGCCGTGATAACCCTTTGCGGCGAAGACCGCGGCGGCGGCGTCGATGACCTGGCGTTGGCGCTCGCGGTATTTTTGCTCTTTGGCGGCGGTCGCCATGGTCCGCTAGCCGTCTTGCGGTGCCCAGGCCGCCGGCACCTGATCCCACTGGATCTGGTCGCCGTAGCGCTCTTCCTTCTGGCGCATCAGGCTTTGCACGTCGATCTTGCAGAGGTTGGCCATGTTGAGGCCGAGGATCTTGGCCCGGTCGTCTTCCGACATCTCGATGGCCATGACCTGGCGCAGGTTCCAGTCCATGTGCAGCGGCAGGTACGTGGGCGGCGCGCCGGGGGGCGTGGCGGCATAGGTGCGATCCTGGCCGTAGTACTGGTACGAGATCGAAGTGCCCCAGTCGGAGCCGAACAAGAGCTTGTCGGGGCCGATGTTGGGGTCATGCAGCACGCGCTCGATCTGTTCCTGCTGGCATTGCGACATCTCGAGATAGACGTTGGGGTGGCGCCCCGCCACCATGGCCGCGTTTTTGGGGAAGTTCTTGTACCAACCGGTCTGCACCCCGGCGTGGCCGACGATGATCGAGACCTCGGGGAAGGCCAGGGCCAGGTCGTCGACCAGCAGCGGGTCGACGCCGCGCAAGCGGCAGGTGTCGGGATAGGCGATGCAGCCGGTGTGAAAGAGCACCGGGGCGTCGTGCTTCTTGGCCACCTCCATGATCGGCCACATCAGGCGCAAGTTTTCCTCGATCGGCATATCCATGCTCTTGGAAGGCAACAGCCCGGTGGTTTCGCCGATGCCGACGAATCCCCGGCTCAGCCAATGATCGACCTCGGCCGCCGCGTCGTCGGCGCTGAAGGGCGCTTCGCCGGCCCATTCCCGGCGCGAGGTCTCGACGTAGCAGCAAAACGGGATCAGCCGGTCGGGAAAGCGTGCCGCCTGGGCCGCGATCATCTCGTTGCGCATGTTGAAGGCGGTCAGCACCACCGCCATGTCGACGCCGGTGCGGTCCATGTCGGCCAGCAGCATGCGCGAGTTGTCCCAGGGTTGCTGGCTCATGATGACGTCTTCCAGGCCGCGGTAGGTGAAGGCCTCGCCGCGCTTTTGGTGGCCCGGCGTGAAACGTTGGGTGTGGACGTGGGCGTCGATGATCAGTCGCGACATTTTTTTTCCTTCCGCTAGGGCCCGTTGACATTTAAGGGATTCCCAAGAGCGTCAAAAAGTGATTCAAGCTTTCTTTTGTCAGGAGGCTTGGATGAACACGGATCGTTTGGTCATCGGGGACGAGGTTTGGGAAAAGATTTCGCCGCACCTGCCGG
>JASLXG010000097.1 GCA_030740435.1 Alphaproteobacteria bacterium
GGGGGGGGGGGGGGGGGGGGCGCCCCGGGGGTGGGGGGGGGCCTGCGGGGTTGGGGGCCCGGGGGGCCGGGGGGGCGCCCCCCCGGGGGGGGCCCCCCCCGCCGCCCGAAGGGTCGCCCCCAAGCCGCGCGCCCGCTACGGAAAAGATCGAAGCGCGTAGGCCCACTACGCTCTTCGGTCTTTTCCTTTCGGATCGCATCACCTGGGGGCGACGCAGGCCGTGACCCGGTGAGAAATGCGGACTAGAGGTCACGGCACTTCGATCAGGCGGGCCACGTAACGTGCCAGCACATCGATCTCCAGGTTGACGCGAGCGCCCGGCTGGGCCTCGCCGAAGGTGGTCTGGCTCTGGGTGTGGGGAATGATATTGATGCCGATGCAGTCGTCTTCCACCTCGTTGACGGTAAGCGACACGCCATCCAGCGCTACCGAGCCCTTGGAAGCCACGTAGCGCTTGAATTCGGCCGGCGCCCGGAAGACGTAGCGCAGCGAATCGCCTTCCGGTTCAAGCGACACGATTTCCGCCGTGGCGTCGACGTGGCCGGTGACGATATGGCCACCCAGCTCGTCGCCCAGCCGCAAGCTGCGCTCCAGGTTGACCGCCGAGCCCACTTGCCAGTCGCCCAACGTGGTATGGGCCAAGGTCTCGGCCGAGACGTCGACGGCGAACCACCCCTCACCGCGCTCGACCACCGTCAGGCAGGCGCCCGAGCAGGCGATCGAGGCGCCGATTTCGATACCGGCGGTATCGAAGCTCGTATCGATGACGAAACGGGTGTCGCCGCGCTTCTCCACCTGGCGCACGCGGCCGATGTCGGTGATGATGCCCGTGAACATGATTTCGCTGCCCGGCCTCCTGGTCTCGCATTCCTACCCGTGGGGCCGCAGAACTAACCCGCCGCCGGCCCGCCGGTCAACTCTCGACGGCGAAGGTCTCCATTGTATCGTCACCGCAGCGACTGCTGCCAAGGCGGCGAAAGCGGGGACTTTGACCGAGATCGTCGATCCCGAAGGCCGCTGCCACCGGCAGTCCGTCGCCGCCGATCAGCGCCGGGGCCCGGAACCAGACCAGCCGGTCGACCAGCCCGGCCCGCAGCAACGCCGCCGCCACCTGGCTGCCTCCCTCGACCAGCAGCCGCGTGATGCCGCGATCGGCCAGCGCCGTCAAGGCCTGGCTCAGGTCAGGCCAGCCCGCACCATCGGCGCCAACCTCGATGATCTCGACACCGGCGGACGTGAAAGCCAGGCGCCGCTTTGCCTCGGCAGGCCCGAGCGCGATGATCCAGGTCGGCACGGTCGAGGCGGTGGCCACCAGTTTGGCCGTCAACGGCGTCCTCAGGTGGCTGTCGAGCACCAACCTGAGCGGCGAGCGCGCTGCCAGACCAGGCAAACGGCAGGTTAGTTCGGGATCGTCCGCCGCCACCGTGCCGGCCCCCACCAGGATGGCATCGTGACGCGCCCTGAGGCCGTGGGCCTGGCGCCGCGCTTGTGGTCCGGTGATCCATTGGCTGGCGCCGCTGTGCGTGGCGATGCGGCCATCCAGCGTGGTGGCGGTTTTCAGCGTGACCAGCGGCCGGCGCCGGCCGAGCCGCATGATGAAGCCGGCGTTGAGCTGGCCGGCCTGCTCGGCGCCAAGGCCCACACTCAAGTCCACGTCGGCCGATTTCAGGGCGCTGAGGCCGGCCCCATTGACGCGTGGATCGGGGTCCTCGAGCGCCACCACGGCCCGGCTCACACCGGCCGCGATCAAGGCCTCGGCGCAGGGCGGCGTCTGGCCCTGGTGGGCGCAGGGCTCCAGCGTGAGATAGGCCGTGGCGCCGCGGGCCGCCGCTCCGGCGCGGCGCAGCGCCTCGCTCTCGGCATGAGGCCGGCCGCCGGGCTGGGTCCAGCCGCGGCCCACGATGCGGTCCCCCGGATGCCCCCCCTGCCCCTCTTGCACCAGGATACAGCCCACCGCGGGATTGGGCCAAACCGCCCCCAGGCCGCGCCGGGCCAAGCCGAGCGCGGCCGCCATGTGGGCTCTGTCAGCAGCCTCAGTCGTCTTGCCCGCTCCCGCCAAGCTCGCCGACGAACTCCTCGAAGTCCTTGGCCTCGCGGAAGTTGCGGTAGACCGAGGCGAACCGGACATAGGCCACCTGGTCGAGATTGGCCAATGCCTCCATGACCATGCCGCCGACGACCTCGGACTTGACCTCGTTCTCGCCCCGGCTTTCCAGGCGCCGCACGATGCCGTTGATCATGCGGTCGATGCGGTCGGGCTCGACCGGCCGCTTGCGCGTCGACAGCAGCACCGAGCGTTCCAGCTTGTCGCGATCGAAGGGCGCACGCGATCCGTTTTTCTTGACTACCGTGAGCTCGCGCAGCTGCACCCGCTCGAAGGTCGTGAAACGCGAGGCGCAGCCCGGACAAAAGCGTCGCCGGCGAATGGCGGCCTTGTCCTCGGTGGGTCGCGAATCCTTCACCTGGGTGTCGTCGTTTCCGCAGAATGGACAGCGCATGATGCCTCCCCGAGAACAGCTTCGGTTTACTCAGTTCGTGCCTTTGGAACCCAGACCATAGATGGGAAAGCGCCGGCAAAGCGCCGCCACCGCCGCCTGGGCCTTGGTCTCTTGCTTGCTATCGCCCTCGGCCGAGGCGGCCAGGGCCTCGAGCACGTCGGCTATGATGGCGCCCACCTCGGCGAATTCGGCCGGGCCGAAACCGCGGGTGGTGGCGGCCGGCGTTCCCAGGCGCACGCCCGAGGTCACCATCGGTCCTTCGCTGTCGAAGGGCACGCCGTTCTTGTTGGTGGTCAGGCCGACGCGGCGCAAGGCCGCTTCGGCATCGCGCCCCGTGAGTCCCCGCGAGCGCAGGTCGAGCATCAACAGGTGGGTGTCGGTGCCGCCGGAGACGATATCCAAGCCACGCTTCATCAGGCTCTCCGCCAGCACCCTGGCGTTGGCCACCACGGCGGCCGAATAGGCGGCGAATTCGGGTCTCAAAGCTTCACTCAGCGCCACCGCTTTGGCCGCGATGACGTGCATCAGCGGGCCGCCCTGGAGACCTGGGAAGATGGCGGAATCGATCTTCTTGGCGATCTCGGCGTCGTCACTGAGAATCATGCCGCCGCGCGGCCCGCGCAGCGTCTTGTGGGTGGTGGTGGTGACGACCTGGGCGTGGGGAAAGGGCGAGGGGTGAACGCCGCCGGCCACCAGGCCGGCGAAATGGGCCATATCGACCATCAGGATGGCACCGACGGCATCGGCGATCTCGCGGAAGCGGGGAAAATCGAGGACGCGGGGATAGGCCGAGCCGCCGGCGATGATCAGCTTGGGCCGGTGTTCCCCAGCCAATCCCGCCAGTTCCTCGAAATCGACCCGGGCGTCTTGGCGGCGCACGCCGTACTGGATGGCGTTGAACCACTTGCCCGACTGGTTGGGCGGGGCGCCGTGGGTGAGATGGCCGCCGGCCGCCAGCGACATGCCCATGACGGTATCGCCAGGCTCGATCAGGGCCATCATGACGCCCTGGTTGGCCTGGGTTCCCGAATGGGGCTGGACGTTGACGTAGGCGCAGCCGAAGAGTTCCTTGGCCCGCTCGATGGCCAGGCTCTCGGCGACGTCCACATGGTCGCAGCCGGCATAGTAGCGCCGCCCGGGATAGCCTTCGGCGTACTTGTTGGTCATCACCGAGCCGGCCGCCTCGAGCACCGCCGGGCTGACGATGTTCTCGGAGGCGATGAGTTCGATCTCGTCCTGCTGGCGGCCGAGCTCGGCAGCGATGGCGGCTGCGATCTCGGGATCCCCGGTGGCCAGCGTGGATGCGAAAAAATCCCCCTCCCCGGCGGGCTGGGTGGCCGTCTGGCTGGATGTCATCGCTCTCCCGTACCCCCTTGCGTCCAATTCAGCTCAGTTTGGCGACCCGCCGGTCGTGGCGTCCGCCCTCGAAATTCGTGGCCAGGAACTCCCTGAGGCAATCCTTGGCCACCTCCTCGCCAATCACCCGGGCACCCATTGCCAGCACGTTGGCATCGTTGTGCTGGCGGCTCATGCGCGCCGTGAAGGCATCGTGGCAAAGTGCGGCACGTACTTGCCTGTGGCGATTGGCGGCAATGGAAATGCCGATGCCGGTACCGCACAGCGCCACCCCATAGGCAGCTTGTTGGGCCACCAGGGCCTCTGCCACGGCCTGGCCGAAATCGGCATAGTCGACCGAATCCGGACCGTCCGTGCCAAGATCCAATACGCCATAACCGAGATCTTCAAGCTGGCGCTTGAGGATCTCCTTGAGCTGATAGCCGGCGTGATCTGCTGCTATTGCGACGGTTGTGGCGGCCATAACGCACAATCTGGCTGAGGAAGGCCTCTCATACCATATGTCGCACTCCTGCACCAGTACAACACAACCTGTCGAGAAGTTTGTTGAAACTGGATCCGGCGGCAGGTTGGCTGGAGCAAAACCGGCGATCGGCGCAATAACCCTAATCAAATATTTCTTGTCCCTGTTGCCACGAATCCATTAGGGCCCGTTGACATTTAAGGGATTCCCAAGAGCGTCAAAAAGTGATTCAAGCTTTCTTTTGTCAGGAGGCTTGGATGAACACGGATCGTTTGGTCATCGGGGACGAGGTTTGGGAAAAGATTTCGCCGCACCTGCCG
>JASLXG010000098.1 GCA_030740435.1 Alphaproteobacteria bacterium
CCGCCATCGCCTTCAAGTCGGGGGGGTAGAGGGGAAATTGCAAAAAAATGGGGGACAGGGACCAATTTCCGCCAAACAATCGAAAGTGGTTGTGTTACGCGCGCTGTTTGTCTCAAAATGCTATGTTCTCGAAGCTCGCTAAACCGAGAATTGAGGCGGAGCGGTTGGCACGATGTCGATACGGCTGGTTGTGGCGGTCACGGATGGGGATTGGTTCAGGACGCTGAGCGCCCGGCCGGACATCGACGAGGTAAATTTCTGGGCCCCGGGTGCGACGAATTTCAAGGCCCTGGAGCCGGGCGAGCTGTTTCTTTTCAAGCTTCATTCGCCGAACAACGTCATCGCGGGCGGCGGCATATTCGCTCACGCCACCAACATGCCGTGTTCCCTCGCCTGGGAGGCCTTCGGCGAGGCCAATGGCGCCGCCAGCCTGGTGGAAATGCGGCAGCGCATAGCGAAATACCGCCGCGTCAACAGCGAACAGCGAGAGGATTTCGTCATCGGCTGACGTAGTGCTCAAAGACAAGGAGCGGTCGCAACCCCCGGGCGGAAAACTGGACCTGCTGCTCCAGAGCGTCGATGAGGCGCGGCGCTATGAAGTTGAGATACAATTAGGTGCGTCCAACGAAAGCCACATAATTCGGACAATTGAGTATTGGGATGTCGAAAAGCGGCGTTACCCTCAGTATGAACACTGTGCCGTGTTGGTGGCTGAGGATATTACCAGCCGTTTCCTGAATGTGGTAAGTTTGTTCAATGGATCTGTACCAATTATTGCACTTCAAATGCATGCAGTTCAAATTGGTGACGCGGTTGGTCTGCTCTTTATTAAGGTCGTTGACCATCTAACACTAGGAATGCCAGATGAAGATGAAGAAGTGTACGAGGTAACAGACAGAAATTACTGGGTAGAAAAAGCTTCAGAGACGATCTTGGAGCTAGCTGACAAATGTCTCCAGGATTTTGTCCATGCCTGCGATCCAAGCCTTGAACTTAAATATAATAAACACTATATCGGACTCACGAGAGGCGACCAGCCATTCAATTTCATTGTATTTAGACCCAAACGAGCGGCGCTGAGTTTTGAATTCACCCATCCTCGCACAGATGAAATTGATTCACTTATAGACGAATCCCAACTAGAAACACTTGAGTATAACTCGCGTAAACAAACCTATAGAATTCGCCTCACACTTGCTGAGATAGAGCGGGAATCAACGGTCTTGAAAAGTTTGACCAGGTTGGCGTTTGAGCGCCGAAACTAAAAAGGATACTCCCCAACCATCCCGCAAGGCCCACTACAAGGGGCGGTCAGGGAGCCCCTCACCGCCCCTTGTAGTCGGCCTTGCGCCGCTCACTAAACGCGTTGATGCCTTCCATGTAGTCTTCGGTCCAGCGCAGCTTCTCGTACGAGTGCCCCTCGACCTCGAGTGCGACTTTCAGCGAGGTATCCGGGGCGGCGTTGAGGACCCGTTTCAGCGACCGGAGCGACAAGGGGGCCAGGGCGTTGAGCTTTTCGGCGTAGTCCTGGATCAGGTCGTCGAGCGCCTCGGCGTCGGGCACGACCTGGGTGATGAGGCCGGCGTCGCGGGCCTCGGTGGCCGGGAGGCGTTTCCCTAGCATTACTATGTCCTTGGCGCGGGTGAGGCCGATCATGCGGACGATGCGGACGCTGCCGCCCGAGCCCGGCATCTGGCCGATGGTGACCTCGGGGAGGCCGACCAGCGATTCTTCGGTGGCGAAGCGGAAGTCGCAGGCTAAGGACAATTCAAATCCTACGCCCAGGGCGTACTTTTCGATGGCGGCGATGACGGGCTTGGAGCAGCGTTCGGGGGCGCCGATGTTGTCGGCCAAGTCGGACATCTTGTTTTTGGGGATCTCGGGGAAGCGCTTTACGTCGCCGCCCGACGAGAAGACGCCGTTCGCGCCGCGGATCACCACCACGCCCACGTCGTCGTCCTCGTCGAAGGCCTCGATGATGGCGCGGATCTGGGCCCGGCCCTTGAACGAGACGACGTTCAAGGGCGGCCGGTCCAGGATCAAGAACCCGATCTTGCGCTCGGCATCGACCTCGACCCTGAGGCCGTCGAGCTCTCGCAGGATTTCGCTTCGTTGCTTCGCGTAGTCTTTGTTCATTTTCGGCTGTGCTCCGCTTTGATTGCCCCTCACCGGGCGTGCGCATCCGCGCACTTGGCGGCCGCCTAGTCTTATAGACCCCTCACCGGGCGCACGCATCCGCGCGCTTGGCGGCCGCCTCAATGGCGGCTTGGTGTCAAAGAGAAAAAGCGGCTTGATACTAAGAACCGCAAAATACCCTCTTCGGGCGTGCGCGTCCGGGCGCTGGGCCGCCGCCTTGTATTATAGACCCCTCACCGGGCGCACGCATCCGCGCGCTTGGCGGCCACCTCAATGGCAACTTGATACTAGAGCATTTCAAGGTCGCACCGAATCGCCTGTCGCGGTTGGATTCCACCACAGAGGCACAGAGGCACAGAGAAGATTTCCAGATGATTCCCGCAAGAATCCCCTACAGACTTCTCTTAATCTCTGTGCCTCTGCGTCTCTGTGGTCAACCTTCAGACCTGTCCCGCGCCTCAGCCGGTGCAAGCAAAAGGCGGCCTGGTGCCAAAACCAAATCAAATCGTACTCTCGAAATCCGGTAACAACTCGTAATCCCCCGTACGCAAATGCCGGCGCAGCAGCTTGCCCGAGGCCGAGCGCGGGATGGCGCGGACGAAGGCGTAGGCCCGGGGGCGCTTGAAGCGGGCGAGGCCGCTTTCCAGGCAATGCCGGTCCAGCGCCTCGGGCGTGGCTTCCGGCGTCGCCGGTTCGACGAAGGCGGCCACGCGTTCGCCCATGCGCTCGTCTTCGAGGCCGATGACGGCCACGCCCAGCACGTGGGGCGACTTGGCCAGTACGTCCTCGACCTCCTCGGCGTGGATGTTCTCGCCGCCGGAATTGATCATGTCGTCGACCCGGCCCAGCACGTAGATTTCTCCCGCGTCGTCGAAGCGGCCCAAGTCGCCGGTGAAGTACCAGCCGTCGCGGATGGCTTTTTCGTCGGCGTCGGGGCGCTTCCAGTAACCCGTAAACGCGTCGAGCGACGCCATGCTGGCGATGATCTCGCCGGGCTCGCCCGTGGGGACTGTTTCGTCGGGCGCCACCCGGCGGTCTGGATCGGCGACAACAACCCGCAGCGTCTGGCCTATGGCGGGGCGGCCGGCGCTGGCCGGGTTGGCGGCCAGGTGGTTGCGGATGGAGAAAGAATAAATCTCGGACGAGCCATAGAAATTACTGAACATGGCGCCGGGAAAGATGCGCGCGCAATCGGCTACCAGGGCCGTGGTCATGGTCATGCCGGCGTAGGCGATGTTGGCGACCGAAGCCAGGTCGTATTCGGCCAGGTCGGGGTGGTGGACGATATCGTGAAACATGGTGGGGACGAGAAAGAGAGCGCTAATCCTTTCGGCCTGGATGAGGTCGAGCGCGGTTTCGCAGTCGTAGGCGGGCAGGCAAACGAAATTGCCGTTCAAGAAGACCGACATCAGCAAGCTGCGTATGCCCATGGTGTGGAAGAGCGGCATGACACCGAGGGAAATCTCGCCGTGACCGTAGTGCAGTTGCGCCAGGCAGCCCAGCGAGGCCAGGCGTTCGGCGGCATGGCTGCGCGGCACGCCCTTGGGGCGGCCGGTGGTGCCCGAGGTGTAGAGCATCAAGCAGATGGCGCGGTCGTCGTCGGGGGGCTCGCCCTCGTAAGGGGTCGCCGCCGCCAGTTCGGCAAAAGCAATGCCCTCGCCGTCGCCGTCCACGCGGATCAGCCGGTCATGCGAAATTCCTTCCAAGGCAGCGCTTGAACGTGCCTCGTAAACCACGGCCCGGGCCTCGGCGTCCTCCAGCACGTAGGCGATATCGGCGGCCGAGGCGCGCCAGTTGAAGGGTGTGAAGATCACTCCAAGCATCTGCGATGCCCAATAGAGGCTGGCGGTTTCCAGGCGGTTCGAGAGCACCGCCACCAGGTGATCTCCGGGGCCGAGCCCCAATTCGGCCAGGCCGCCGGCCAGGCGCTGGATCTCGGCCCACCATTGGCCGTAGCTCAGGCGGCGTGCGCCGTCGACGATGGCGGTGGCGTCGGGTTGACGGGCCACGGCGGAGGCCAGCATGCGGGCCAGCGTCATTCAGTACCCACCGGCGGAATAGGATGGCACGTATGACGGCCAGGATGAGCCATCGGTTAGGAGCGTGGTCCGCCGTGATGGTGGACCATCACAACGGCCGCGCGACGACGTCCGATGGTCCATCATGGCCGCCCTCCGGGTCGCTTTTCCGGCCCTCTGGAGGGCGTCGGCAGCGCTTGCCGATGGGCCCCGCATCGCCTGCACGCTGCTTCCTACCCAGAGAACCGGCAAAGCGATCATACGTACCATCCTATTCGGCCGGTGGGTACTAGCCACCGGCGACTTCCAGGATGGCCCGCACCATACCCTCGTAGCCGGTGCAGCGGCAGAGGTGTCCGCTCAGCATCTCGCGCACCTGTGCTTCCGTGGGAGCAGGTTCGGCGGCCAGGAAATGGGCGCACGAGGCCAGAACGCCGGGCGTGCAGAAGCCGCATTGCAGGGCGCCATGGCGCGAGAAGGCCTCGCGGAGGCCCTTTAGTTTGGGGTCCTGGGCCAGGCCCTCGACCGTGGTGATTTCGGCACCGTCCGCCTGCACCGCCAGCAAGGTGCAACTTCGCGCCAGGCGGCCCTCGAACAGCACGGTGCAGGCACCGCACACCCCCTGCTCGCAGCCCACGTGGGTGCCGTATAGGTGCAATTCATGGCGCAGGAAATCGCTCAGCAGCGTGCGCGGCTCGGCCCAGCCGCTGGCGTCAACTCCGTTGACGGTGCAGGAGATTCTCAGGCGCGGGCGTTCGCCCGGTTTTTGTTTTGTCATGGGCGGCGCTCCATCGCCTGTTCGAGGGCCCGCTGGGCGAGGTGCCGAGCCAGGTGCCGGCGGTAGTCGGCCGAGGCGCGCTGGTCGGCCAAGGGCGAGAGGTCGCGCACGAGGTCGGCCGCAATCTCGCTGGCCGGGGCATCGGCCTCGCCCTGGTAGCAGCGGGGGCGGTCTTCGACCCCGCCCAGGCCCAGGCGGTATTCGAACCCCCGGCCGTCGGGCAAGGCCCGGACCCAGGCGGCGGCCGCCACGATGGCGAAGTCGCCCCGGCGTTCGCTGATCTCCTCGAAGCCGGCACCGCCGGTATTCAGGGGCCACAGCAAGGCCGTGATCATCTCGTCCTCGGCCCGGGCGGTGGTCAGCGCGCCCCGGAAGAAATCGCCGGCGGCGACGCGCCTGACCCCGCGGGTGCTGGTGAGCTCGATCTCGCCGGCCAGCGTCGCCAGCGAGAGCGGGATTTCGGAGGAAGGATCGGCCATGGCCACCGAGCCCGCCAGGGTGCCCCGGCTGCGGGTCTGGTAGTGGCCGACGTGCGCCAGCGCCGCCACCAGCAGCGGCAGCGCCTGGCGGCACTCGGCCGAGGCTTCGACGTCGGCCTGGCGCACAAGCGCACCGGTGCGCAGATGGCCGCCCGCCTGTTCGATGGTGCCGAGGTCCGGCAAGCGGTTGAGGTCGATCACCAGCGTCGGCCGGGCCAGGCGCATGTTCAAGAGCGGGCCCAGCGAGAGGCCGCCGGCCAGCAGTGCCGCCTCGTCGCCGTGTTCCGCCAGCAACGAAAGCGATTCGTCCAGGCTCTCGGGTCGGCAATAGGCGAAAGGAGCCGGTTTCATGACCGGGCGCGCCCCTGCACCAGCCCCCAGACGCGGTTGAGCGTCAGCGGCAATTCGATATCGTCGCGGCCCAACGCATCGGCTACGGCATTCGCCATGACCACAGGCGTCAGCATCGACGAGCCGTCGCCCATACCCTTCGAGCCCAGCGGGTTGGCGGGCGAAGGCGTGGCATAGCTGGCAAATTCCAGGGCCGGCAGGTCGGCGGAGGTGGGGCAGAGGTAGTCGGCAAAACTTCCCGAAAGGAAATTGCCCTCGTCGTCGTAGGCCAGGTTTTCCATCATGGCGGCGCCGAAACCATGGGCAAAGCCGCCCCGCACCTGGCCTTCGACGATGATCGGGTTGAGGATGCGGCCGACGTCGTGCACCGAGGCGTAACGGATCATGCGGACGCGGCCGGTCTCGCGGTCGATCTCCAGCGCCGCCAGATCGCACAAAAAACCGAATGTGGTGGCCGAGGCCACGCGGTCGGCACCGTCGGGCGCATCCAGCACGTCTGGGCTCAAGAGCGCGGTTTCGTAAAGGCCGGGCGCCATGCCGTCCGGCAGGCCGGCCGGGTGCCAGTGCGTGGCCGCCGCCACGCGGGGCAATGCCAGGCCCGAATCGGGGATGCCTTTTATGCGTACCCTGCCCTCGGCCAGTTCCAGGTCCTCGGCCGCCACTTCGAGCATCTCGGCCGCGATGGCTTTGAGTTTGGCGGCGATGCGGCCGGCGCTTTCGGCGATGGCGCCGACGACGATGGCGGCGAAACGGTTGGAATAGTTGCCCGAGGCCAGCGACCAGGCACCGCTGGCGGTATCGAGGGCGCAGTCGACCTGGATCCGGTAGGGCTCGAGCCCCAGGGCATCGGCCACGATCTGGGCCGCCACGGTGGCGTGGCCCTGGCCGGCCGGGGTGGTGTCGAGCTGCACCGTCACCGCGCCGGTTGGATCGATCGCCACCGTGGCGGCGGCCGTGCCGCCCGAGCGGCCGCCGGCCTTCTGGCGCTGCTCAGAGGTCTGGGCCAGCGTCACGTAGGCCATGTTGGAGCCCGAGGGCTCGACGCCGGCGCCGAAGCCGATGCCAAACAGGCGTCCGGCCGCGCGGGCCTCGCTGCGCCGCGCCTGAAGCGCCGGGTAGTCGGCCAGCTCCAGCAGCAAATCGAGGCCCTTGGCGTAGTCGCCGGAATCGTAAAGCGCGCCAGCCGGGGCTTGGTAGGGAAAATCGCCCGCGGCGATGAAATTCCGCCGCCGGATCTCGGCCGGGTCGAGCCCGAGTTTTCGCGCCGCTACCTCCATGGCGCGTTCCAGGCCGAAGTAGAACTGCGGGCCGCCGTAGCCGCGGTTGAGGCCGACGGGCGTCTTGTTGGTGGTCACCAGGCGGTTTTCAACGGCGATGTTGCGCACGCCATAGCAGCCGTTGGCAGCGGCGTGCATGCGATAGACGGAAGCCGGTTCCGGTGCCCGCACGAAAGCGCCGACGTTGACGCAGTTCTTGAAACGAAGCCCGCTGAGCCGGCCCTCGGCGTCGAAGGCAGCCTCGATCTCGTCGGCCCGGTCGGCGGCGCTGGATGAGGCGCTGAGGTGTTCCAGCCGATCCTCGGTCCACTTCAAAGGGCAGCCGAGGCTGCGGCTGGCCGCCGCCAGCAGCACGATGTAGGGATAGATTCCCTGCTTGATACCGAAGCTTCCGCCGCTGTGGGGCGCGGCGATCAGGCGCAAGCGGTTGCCAGGGATGCCCAGGGCCCGGGCCATCAGGGGCTGCAGGATGAAGGGGCCCTGGAAGTTGGACCAGATGGTGTAGCGATCGGGGTTCGCCTCGAAGTGCGCGATGGCGCCATAGGTCTCGATCGGCGTTGCCGACTGGCGGGGATAGCGCCAATCGAGGCGCACCACGTGGGCCGCGGTGGCGAAGGCGGTGTCGGGCTCGCCATAGCTGAAGCTGCGCTGGTGCACCAGATTGCTGCCGGCTTGCTCGTGCAGCAGCGGCGCGCCGGGTTCCTGCGCCGCCAGGGGATCCACAACTGCCGGCAGGGGCTGGTAATCGACCTCGATGGCCTCGGCCGCGTCCTCGGCCAGATAGCGGTCCTCGGCCGCCACCAGGGCCACCGGCTCGCCCACATAACGCACCTTGTCGATGGCTATGGGGTAGTAATCGATGGGCGCCCGCACGGCGCTGGCCAGCGGCTGCAACAGGGGCTCAAGGTCGGCACCGGTGATGACGCCGACGACTCCGGGCAGGCGCTCGGCGGCCGAGGTGTCGATCGCCCGGATATGGCCGTGGGCCAAGGGCGAGCGCAACATGGCGACGTGGCGAATGCCGGGGAGCGGCGAGAGATCATCGACGAAACGGGCGTTTCCGCTCAGCAACGCCGCGTCCTCGAGGCGCGGCAGCGCCCGGCCGATCCAGCTACTCACGGCGTAGTGCCACACGCATCAGGTCGGCGCCGCTGCCGGTGGCGTCGGTCAGCGAAAGCGCCAGCGGCGTTACCGAATTGAGGCTGCCGAGGCCGAAATCCTTGGCCACCGGGGTCACCCAGTGGTCGAACTGGCCGATCATCAGCACCGTGTCGGGCCGGATGCCTTCGCGCAAGGTGGCCCGGCCCCGCGTCGTGCCGCTGGCCGAGGAGATGACCACCGGGTCGCCTTCCTCGATGCCCAGCTCGCCCGCCCGGGTGCGGTTGATGATGACGCCGTCGTGGCCCGAGACGTTCAAGGCCGCCTCGCGCATCAAGGGGATGCCGGCGTTGGCGCCCCAGGAATACTGCATGCTGCGGGCAGTGAGGGCCCAGAAGGGAAAGTCCTCGGGATCGCGGCCCACCTCGCGGGCGTAATTGGTCCAGATGTCGGGAAAGGATTCGTAGTCCGGCAGTGCGGCGTATTCGGCCAACTGGTGGTCCCACCACTCGATACCGGATTCGTGCAGCCGCCGGGCCAGTTCCTCGCCGTGTCGCTTGAGGCGTTCCTGGTAGGGGAGCTCGAAACGCAGGCCCATCTCCTTCAAGCGGGGCTCGAGATACCATTCCAGTTGCGAGAAAGGCCGCAACAAGAACCCGTGTTCGCGGAACCAGTCGATGCCCACGACCTGTTCGCCGCCCGTCAATTCGTGGCTGGCGGCACGGGCCACGGCGTCCCAGATCTCGTCGCAGCCGTGGCGCCGGTCGGGCTCCAGCGAATAATCGAAATCATCGCCTGCCAGCTTCATGCCGGCCGAGCCGCGATTGAGCGCCGCGTTGAATTCAGGCAGCAGGCCGACGCGATCGGCCAGATCGCTGGCGATGTCGGTCATGTCCCGGCAATCGCCGGCCGGCGCCACGGCGGGCTGGCGCACGGCCCAGCCCTGGTGGTGCCAGAAATTCTCGCCCGACCCGGTGCTGCCGATGCGGCTCAGCTGCAGGCTTTCGATGTCGCCGGCCTCGGGCAGCAACACGTCGGCCATGTAGTTGGTCTCGTCGAGGGTATAGGCGAAGGCCACCATGAAGGGGAATTCGGCGATGCGAACCGCCACTTCGGGCGCGTTCCACGACGATATGGCGGGATTGGTGCGGTAGCAGATCCAGATCTCGGGCAGCGTCTGGCGGGGCCAGGCTTCGGGCGTTTCTTTCTGGAACAGCCACGGCAAATGGGCCGGGCCCAGCGAGGCCGACCAGGGCGAGCTTCCGGAAAGCGGCACCAGCTTGGCATGGGCGTTGCGGATTCTGGCGTCGCGTTGCCAGTGCTCGCGCGTGGTGGGGTTGAAGGGATAGCGCATGAAGCCGTCGGGGCCGGGCTGGGCCGAGTTGAGGCGGTTGTTGGCCGGGCGGTTGATGCGCACCTTGGTGCCCAGCGTGCCGCCCGGCACCTCCAGCGCGCCGACCAGAGAGGCCAGCATGGTGCGGCCCCACATCATCTGATAGCCGCCCCAGCCGTTGTTGATGCCCTTCCCCAGCATGATGCCGACGGGCCGGAGGGGAAGCGTCCGGCCTTCGATCTCGATCGTGTCGCCGACCCGGGCATGGGCCACGAACTCGTCGGCGATGCGCCGGATGGTGGCCGCCGGCACGTCGCATTCGCCGGCCGCCCATTCGGGGCTGAATCGGCCCATGTGTTCGATCATCAGGGCGAAGGCGGGCCGCACCTCGACGGCCTCGTGCTCCCAGGTCTCGCCGTCGGCCCCTTCCTCGACACCGGAAACCGTGAAGCTGCCTTCGAGGGCGGGATCAGCGATGGCCTCGTCGAAGCATTTGGCCCGGTCGTCGGCGGCGTCCCAGATCAGCGGCTTGTTGCTTGCCGGATCCCGCAGGTAGTAACCGTTGGGGCCAACCAAATAAGGCGAGTTGGTCTCCTGGGCCAGGAAGGGTACGTCACAAACCTCGCGCCAGTGGCGCTCGCAGACGATCCTGTGTATGACGGCGAAGAGGAACGCCGGATCGGTCTTCGGCTTGATCGGGATCCATTCGCCCGAGAGCGCACCGGTAACCGAGAGGTGGGGCTCGATCTGCACCCGTTTCATGCCCCGGGCCCGGGCTTCGGCCTGGCGCCAGACGCCGCAGACGCCGGCGGACGCTTCCTGGTTGTTGCCGAAGTTGAGGATGTAGTCGCAGTTCTCTGAATCCACGACGACGGTGAAGGCGCGGTGCCAGAGCTCGCCGTAGAGGTGTTCGGAATGGTAGCACTTGGCGCCCTGGCCGCTGCCGAAGCCGAAGTCGGCCGTGCCCCAGGCCGAAAGGAAGGCCGGGAAGGCGCCCATGTAGCGGGTCGGCGTGCCGCCGCCGCCGAAGGTCACGGCCAGCTTGGGATAGCCGGCTTCGTCGACCAGGCCCTGCTGGCGGATGTTGCGCAGTCGCGCGGCGACCAATTCCAGCGCTTCGTCCCAGGAGATCTCCTCGAACCCGGGATCGTGCTCACGCCCCTTCCTGGGGTTGGTGCGCTTCATGGGCCGGGTGATGCGGTTGGGATTGTAGGTCTTCTGGATCAGGCCATAGGCCCGGACGCAGACCCGGCCCTGGGCCGGGTGTTCGCCGGCCACGTCGAAATTGGGCTCGATGGAGCGCGCCACGCCATCCACGACCTCGACCTTGAAGAGATCGGGGCCGCAGACGCACTGGTTGCAGTAGATGGGAACGCTGCGGCCTTCGCCGCCTTTTCGCTCTTGCTCCGGCATGCTCATGCCTGCTGCCCCCGTACTTCCGCGGCGTAGGTTTTGCGCAAATCCTGCTTGCGCACCTTGCCCATGGCATTCTTGGGCAAGGCGTCGACGAAAGCCAGCCGCCTGGGGATTTTGAAGCCGCCGATCAGGGGCCGGCAATGCTCGATCAGTTCGTCCTCGGAGGGCGTCCAGCTGGGCAGCGGCACGACCACGGCCATGAGCGCTTCGCCGTACTCGGCGTCCGGCACGCCGATAACCGAGACCTCGTGGACCCCGGGATGCCGGCCAAGGATTTCTTTGACTTCGCGGGTGTAGACGTTCTCGCCGCCCGAGATGACGACGTCGTTCCGGCGATCGAGGAGGTAGAGGAACCCGTCCTCGTCGAGCCAGCCGATGTCGCCGGTATGGAAACCGTCGTCGCGAAAAGATCGAACTTGCTCCTGCGGGCGCTTGTGATAGCCCCGGGAGACCTGCGGGCCGCGCACCACCACCTCGCCGACCTGGCCGCTTGCGACCTCGTTGCCATCATCGTCCTGGATCCTGAGATCGGTGCCGGGCAGCGGCCGGCCGGCCGAGCTCAGCAGCTGCTCGTGGCCGGCCAGGCCGCGGCGGTGGGCTTCCTCGTCGAGCATGGCGACGTAGGGCGAGCACTCGGTGAGGCCGTAGCATTGCTGCAGGCCGACGCCGGGGAAGGCCGCCATGGTGCGCCGGATGAGGGGCGGCTGGATGGGCGAGGTGCCGTAGCTGATGAGGCGCAGGCTGGAGCTGTCGAAGCCTTCGCGTTCCGGCTCGTCGAGCAGTCTCAGTATGGTCGTCGGCACCAGGCCGGCCACCGTCACCCGGTAGTCCTCGATGGCGGCCAGGAACTTCCGCGGCGTGAACTCGGGGAGGTAGGCGTGGGCGGCGCCGAACATGGTGAAGATGGTCGATTTCACCTCGGCGGCATGGAACATGGGCGTCGCATGCAGATAGACGTCGCTCTGGTGGGGCGACATGACGTGCATGATCTGCAAGGCGTTGGCCACGATGTTGCGGTGGGATAAGCGCACCCCCTTGCCGCCGCCCGTGGTGCCGCCGGTATAGAGCATGAGGGCGTCCTGGTCTTCCTCGGCCTCGACCATGGCCAGGGGCAGGGCCAGGGATTTGCGCTGGTCGTAGAGCTCGGCCTGCAGGGACAAAACACGCTCGCCCCAGCCTGCGAACTCGGAGCTTTGCAAAAGGCCGGCGAAGGCCGGATCGAGGGCCAGCAGCGCACAATCCGCATCTTCGAGAATGCCGGCGATCTCGCGCGGTGCCAGGCGGTGGTTGATGGGCACGGGCACGGCGGCGCACCAGTAGCCGGCGTAGATCAGTTCGGCCTGGCGCCAGGAGTTGCGGCCGAGGATGGCAAAACGCCGCCCCGGGCTCACGCCGAGCTGGCGCAACAGGCCGGCGGCCCGGGCGATGCCGTCCCCGTATTGGCGCCAGGTGAGTTCCGTCTCGGCGTCGACGATGGCCCGCTTGCCGCCATGGAGACGGATGGTGTTTTGCAAGGCCGAGGTCAGCGTCAGCATGCCAACTCGAAAAGTCTGGCCGCGTTGTCGCCGAGGATGGCCCGGGTGTCGACTTCCGTCAGCCGCGCCTCCCGAACCACGCGGCAGGGGCACATGTCGCCGATGGGAAAAGGATAATCCGACCCCATCATGAGGCGCTTGGCGCCCACTTTGGCGACGAGAAAATCCAGCGCCCGGGGATCGAACAGCACCGTGTCGAAATGCAGCCGCTTGAGCCCCTCGGCCGGATCGGCGTACTGGCCGGGGTGGATCTCGGCGTTGCGCGCGAGCCGTCCCAGCATGAAAGGAAGAGCGCCGCCGCCGTGCGAGAGAATCACCCGCATGCCCGGGTAGGTGAGGAAATGGCCGCTGAACAAAAGCCTGGCCACCGCCGTGGTGGTGTCGAGGCCGCGACCCACAGCGTTGACCAGGGCGAAATCCTCGAGCCGCGGATCGCCACAGCCGAACATGGGATGGATGTAGACGATGGCATTGCGCTCCGAGGCCCGCTGCCAAAACGGCGCCAGCGAGGGATCGTCGAGCACGCCGCTGTCGCCCCGCGGCTGGGTGCCGATCATCACGCCACGGAGGCCGGCATCCAGGGCCTCGTCGAGCACGGTGGCGGCCAGGGCGCCGTCCTGCAAGGGCACGCTGCCCAGCGGCGCCAGGAAGGGCGCGTCCGGAATTGCCGCCACCAAGTGGCCGTTGAGAAAGCGGCTCCAGGCCGCGCCTTCGTCGGCCGGCAGCTCGTAGCCGAAGCTGTCGAGCCAGCCGCCGCAGATCTGGACATGGATGCCGTTCTCGGCCATCCAGGCCTGACGCAGTTCGGTTTCGCACAGCTTGGGACTTACCGGCCGGGTCGCCGGCCGCCCGGCGAAGGAAAGTTTGAAGGTGTCGCCATCGCGCAGCAGTTCGACGTTGGCGAAGCTGGCGGCGCCGCTGGCCAGGGCGTCGAGCATTTTCCGCGGCACGTAGTGGGCGTGGATGTCGACGATCACGTGCCGTCGCCTGCGTTGGCATGAAGGGCGGCCTCGATGACCCCGGGCCGCATGGGCAGCTCGTCGATACTGATGCCCAGCGGCGCCAAGGCATCGTTGACGGCCGCGGCGATGGCGGCCGGCGCTCCCAGGTAGCCGCCCTCGCCCGATCCCTTCTGGCCGTGCGAGGTCAAGGGGGACGGCGTGCAATGCGCCACCTCGCGGACCTGTGGCACGTGGCGCGCCGAGGGCAGGTTGTATTCGAACAGCGTGCCCGAGAGCAGCTGGCCGGCCGCGTCGTAGTCGAATTTCTCGTAAAGTGCCGCGCCGACGCCATGGCCGACGCCGCCGATGATCATGCCGCGCACGATTTGCGGGTTGATGACGGTACCGCAGTCGTGGGCCACGACGTGGTCGCAAAGCTTCACCTGGCCGGTGATGCTGTCGATCTCGACCACGGAAACATGGGCCTGGAAGGAATAGCAGGGATAGATCTGAACCTCGCCCTTCTCATTAGGCAAGCGGCCGCCGCCGGGCACGGCCTCGACCTGCAGTACCTGCAGCCCGGGTTCCTGGTCGGGCGGCATGCGGTGCAGCTGGCGATGGGCGATGAAGGCGATCTCGTCCCAACCCAGCTTGCGGGCCGGTGCATGGCGGACGCTGAACTCGCCGTCGGCGTATTCCACGTCGTCCGTGCCGACGCCGAGATCATGGGCGGCGATACGCATCATCCCTGCCTTCAGGCGCTGGGCCGCCTTGGCCGCGGCGCTGCCGGCCATGATGGCCATGCGGCTGGCCACCGGCCCGCGGTTGGGCAGCGCCTCGAGGGAATCGGAATGCACCACCCGGATGCTGTCGGGATCGCGCTCCAGCTCCTCGCCGACGATGGTGGCGACCAGGGTCTGGTGGCCCTGCCCCGCCGAATGGGTGGAAAGCGCGGCGGTGACGCCGCCCTGGCCGTCGATCTTCAAGAGCACGGATTCGAGAAATCCGGTGACCTCGATCTTTTCGTTGAGCATGTGCTCGTAGATGTTGTTGCCGCCGCTGGGCTCGAGACAGGTGGCCAGGCCGACGCCCGCCAAAGTGCCTTGGGCACGCTTTTGGTCGCGCCGGCGCAGCAGGCCTTCCCAATCGGCGAGCTCCAAGGCTTTCTCTAGAACCGTGTGGTAGTCGCCGGAATCGTAGGCGCTGCCGCTGGGGATCTTCCAGGGGAATTCGTCGTGGCGTATCAAATTACGCCGCCGCACCTCGCGCCGATCGAGGCCCAGCTTGCGGGCGATGCGGTCGATGCCGCTCTCCAGCGCGTAGTTGGTCGGCGCCTGGCCGAAGCCGCGCACCGGCACCTGGGCGGTCTTGTTGGTGGCCACGGCGATGGCCTCGTAGGCCATGCTGCTCAGGCGATAGGGGCCGCAAAGCGCGGTGATGGGTTTGCCCATTTGTTGCACGGCCCGGCTGGGGTAGGCGCCCAGGTCGTCGAGCGCCCGCATCTTCATCGAACTGACGACGCCGCCCTCATCGAAGGCCAGGGTGATATCGAAGATACGGTCGGGGCCGTGGGCGTCGCCGCCGCTCATGTATTCCAGCCGGTCCTCGATCAGGCGGATGGGCGAGCCCAGCTTGCGCGCCAGGTAGCCGGCCATGACGGTCTGCTTGATGCCGCGCTTGGTGCCGAAGCTGCCACCCACGTCGACGTCGTTGTGGATGCGAACCGCGTTCATGGCAAGGCCCAGCGCGGCGGCGATTTGTTCCTGATACTGCGGCATCTGGATGGAGGCCCAGATCTCGAGTATCCCCTGGCTTTCCTGCCACCGGGCGACCACGCCGAAGGTCTCGATGGGCACGCCCGACGAGCGGCCCCAGCGGACCTGGTAGGTCAATTTCCGGGGGACAGCGGCGAAATCATCGGCCACCGGGCCCCAGGTGAAATTCTTGTGCAGCATGACATTGCTGCCATGCGCCGGATGAACCAGCGGCGCCTCGTCGTCGAGCGCCGCCTCGGGATCGACGGCGGCCGGCAGTTCCTGGTAATCGACCTCGACCAGCTCGGCCGCGTCCTCGGCCTGATAGCGCGTGCCGGCAACCACCACAGCGACCCACTCGCCGGCGTAGCGCACCATCTCGTGGGCCAGTGGCCAGGCCCGAACCCCGGGGGCATCGATACCCTGGAGCAGAGGCGAGATATGGGCGGCGATTTCCTCACCGCTGACCACGGCGACAACGCCAGGCGAGGCCAGCGCCTGCCCGCTGTCGATGGCGCCCAGCCTGGCCCGGGCATAGGGGCTTTGCACCAAGGCCGCGTGCAACATACCGGGAAGCTGCAGGTCCTGGACGAACTGCCCGCGTCCGGTGACAAAGCGGCCGTCTTCTTTGGTGCGGCGGTGGCGCCCGACATAGCGATAGTTGGGAGGGTGGCCCTCAGACATCCCTGCCCTCCCCGCCTTCCCCGCCGGCCTGCCCAGCCGCCTCGGTGATGGCCTCGACGATCTGCTGATAGCCGGTGCAACGGCAGAGGTTGCCATCGATGGCGGCGCGAACTTCGTCCTCGCTGGGCCGCGGGTTCTCGGCCAGCAGCGCCGTCGCCGCCATCAGCATGCCCGGCGTGCAGTAGCCGCATTGCAGTGCGTGATGGTCCCAGAAAGCCTCTTGCAGGGGGCTCAGGGTGCCGTCAGCGGCGGCCAGGCCCTCGACCGTGGTCACCGCTTGGCCTTCGACCTGGACGGCGAAAATCAAACAGGCCCGCACCGCCTGACCGTCGAGCAACACCGTGCAGGCGCCGCAAGCGCCGTGTTCGCAACCGATGTGGCTGCCCGTCAGCCCGAACTCGTCGCGCAGGCAATCGGCCAGCGTCATGCGCGGCGGCACACGGGCGCTACGGCGCCGGCCGTTGACGTTGATCGTTACCTCTACCAAGGTCACGGCGCGGCCTCCCCGATGGCCTCGACGATGGCGCGGCGCAGCAGCTCGGGCGCCACGCGCCGGCGGTACGCGGCGCTGGCGGCCGGCGTATCCTCGGGATCGATGGCGTCCGCCACGGTCGCGATGGCAGCGGAGATATCGCCGGATTCCAGCGCCGTCTCTTGCAACGCCGCCTCCGCCCCGACCAGTCTGAGCGGTGTCAGGCCGCAGCCGCCGAGGCCGATGCGGGCCTCCAGGCAGCGCCCGTCGCCATCGAGCGAGAGCTGGACCGCGGCGCTGACCAGGGCGAAATCGCCATGGCGCAGCGCCACTTCGTGAAAAGCGGTGCCCAGGCAAGGGGCGGCCGCTGGCAGCGGGAAGTCCACCGCCGTCAATATCTCATGAGCCGCGATCGCCGTCGTCATGGGACCCTGGAAGAAAGCGTCAGCGCCAACCTGGCGGCTGCTGCCAGCCCCTGCCAGATGCATGCGCGCACCCAGCACGACGGCCACCAGCGGGATCTCGGCACTGGGATCGGCGTGCACGATGCTGCCGCCGACGGTGCCCCGGTTGCGCGTCTGGACGTGGCCGACGTGGCAGAGCGCCTTGACCAGCAGCGGTAACCGCCGGCCCACCATGGGCGAGCGCTCCACCGCGCGCTGGCGGGTCATGGCGCCGATGACGAGCGCCCCGGCAGCCTCGTCGATGCCGGCCAGGTGCGGCAGCCGGTTGAGGTCGATGAGCAGCGCCGGCCGGGCCAGTCGCATGGCCAGCAGCGGCGTCAGCGTCTGGCCGCCGGCGATGACTTTGTGCTCGGCCTCGTCGTCGCCCTCGGCCAACAGCCGGCAGGCTTCTTCCAAACTGCCGGCCAGGTGGTAGGTGAACGGCGCCGGCTTCATGTGGAGCGGGTTCCCATTGAAAAAAAATGACCACAGCCGCCCCGTGCGTCAATCCCTTAGTGGTGAAGGGCAGACCTGGGTCAGAATTCCCCAACGGCAGAGATAGCTCGGGTCGGCACTTCCGCTTTCGTCGGCTGGGCGTCCGGTTTCCCTCCATGACCCCGCCCCAGCCGAATATCGCGCCAGCGATTTAGTGCTTTGGCTATGAACGACGCATCGGCCCGATCCCCGGCACAGCCGCTTTGTCCCTGATAGCTGACCTCCCCGCCGGCATTTCCGCTTTCGCCGCTTGGGCGTCTGGGCGCCGGGGGTAGAGCAGGCGTTACTGGTGGATTCAGCCCTCTACGAAGCCCTTCCAGGTCGCCATATAGCTCACAAATTTTTCGCCCAAGCCCTGGCTGCGCAAATAGTCGGCCGTCACCGGCCGTGGGACCACCGCGAAGGTGTCGTCGTTGCGCACCTGATTTGGGTAGTCGTGGTGCAAAATTGCGCCCCGGCCGATGAGAACGAAATCGCATCCCTGTTCGAGGCACAGATTGGCGGTTTCGGCGTCGTAGATTTTGCCGGCCACGCCCAGACGTACATCGCCCCTGTCGAGCTCCGTGAAATAGCTCATCAAGCTGCGGCCCTGAAATTCCTCTTCCTCGGGTTCCTTGCCCACGTCCCACAGGGACATGTCCAGAAAATCGATGACACCCTCTTTCATCAGCGTTTGGGCCACCTGGGTGACTTCGCCGAGGCGCATGCCGAAGCGTTCGGGCGAAAGGCGGACCGAAACATTGAAATCATTGTCGCAGGTCTCGCGGATCCCGGCGATTACCTCGTTGATCATCCGCGCCCGGTTATCTAGCGAGCCGCCGTACTTGTCGTTGCGCCGGTTTATGTCGGAGCTGAGAAACTGGCACAGAACGTAGCCATGCGCCCCATGCACCTCGACACCATCGAAACCTGCCTTTTCCGCCCGCTTGGCGGCATCGACGAAGTCGGCGATCAACTGTTCCACTTCGCCGGATGTCATTTCCCTGGCGCCGGTTTCTTCGTCCGTCGACGGACATAGCGGTGCTTCGCCGATCAACTCCCGTGGCGCGCGCATGCCGGCGTGGTGCAATTGCGCAATGGCCAAGCTGTCCTCCTGCCTGATGCCCGCGGCCAGACGTGTCAGACCCGGCAAATGGTCATCGGAGAAGATGCCCAACTGACCCGGAAAGCCCTGCCCGGCGGCTTGCACATGCACGGCGCATGTCATGGTGGCCCCGAACCCACCCTTGGCCCGCATGGTCAGCCAATTGTATTCGTCGTCGGACAGCGTGCCGTCCTCGTGACTTTGGGTATTCGTCAACGGCGCCAGCATGAAGCGGTTTTTCTGGGCCGGTCCATGGGTATAGGTCATGGGATCAAACAGCTTGGTCATGATGCATCGGTTCCCTGTCGTGAACACAATTTCAAAACGGTGGTTGCAAGCACCCTGTGCGGGATAGCTTCTAACACGGCGCCCCGACCCATGTCTGAATCTCGTTCACGGACCGCGGCCAATAGTCTTTGCGGCTGCCCGGGATACCGGGCGCACGGCGCCGATGATTTGCACCTGGGCGTCCGCTGCTGGGGTACAGCGTGCCTAACTCCGGGAAAGGAAGTGGTTGGGAAAGCCTCAATTAGATCCCCAATTCGGGGCCTGCTATACTGCCGGCCCTTAGGAGCAGGTGCGGGGAAAGCCATGAGACGACTTTGGTTGGCCGGGGCCGTGTCCGGGTTGACGCTTCTGGCCGCCATCACGCCGGCCTGGGGCGGCGAGGTCGCGGCGCCCTATCCACGTTTATTTCCCGGCACGGCACCGCTGCTCGCCGGCGAGCCCGAGACCGCCCCAACGCCCAAGACTGTCAAGCCGCCACCGCGCCAAGCCGGCAAAGCCGCCGGCGCCAGCGCCCAGTGGGCCGGCTTGGACCTCGACAGGATCAGGCCCGACGTGGTCGGAGCAATATTGGGATTGATGGCGGCCGGGGCCATTTTCGTGGTCGCCATCAAAGGCTTGGAAACCGAGAACTAGCCAGCATTTCCTACCGGGTCGCGGCCGGCGCAGCAGGTCACGCGGGCCCCTCGTCCTGTTCGCCATAGGTGAACTTGAAATCACAATGCTCGGCGCCTTCCATGATGGTCTGGCTGCGGGCCAGCTTCAGCTTGCTGTCGTAGCCTTCGCACAGCGTCCCGTCGCGATTGCACGAGAGCGTGAATCCGAGGTCGCCCAGGCCCATGTCCTGGTACATTTCGGCGTACATGCAACGCTTTACCGTGAACTCGTAGTGACTGCCGTCTTGGCGTCCGGGCTCTACTTCCAGTGTACCGCCCGCCGTCCACAGTTTTTGCAACTCAACGAATGCCGCCAGGCTGGTCTCTCCGCCTTGTTGCTGGGCAAGGAATTGCCCCTGGGCAATGGCCGACTTGCGCACCGCAGCCGCGATCACCCGCTTGGCCGTATCGGCGTCGAACTGGGATTTCAATTCGTCATACACAAGCGCCAATATCTCGGCCTCGATGCGGCGCCGTTCCAGCATTGGTGCGGTCATGACCGTCCCCTCTAGTTTTTCGCCGGCCCCGGCCGGACGCGCAGGCGGCAGCAGCCGGATTGGCCCGGCTTCCAGGTCTCGCCGGCAAAGCTGAATCCGGCCGCCGTGAACAGTCCGGCATCGACGGCGCCGGCGAAATCGCAAAGGTGTTCGATGTCCTCGTCAGTCCGCCCCAGCTCCGTCCAGGCATCCTTCAAAGGACACTTTTGAAAATATATCTCCAATTCGTCGGCGTCGCACTTGACCACTTCCGGGATGAACAGCTCACCAATGCCCGGAATGCCCCCCAGGAAGGCGTCGCGCAATCCCGCCAGGTCGTGTCGGGGCCGAAGTCGCTGTAGCTCTTGCCCATATCGCCACCCAGGCGGCGCGTGGCCTCATGGCCGATCTCCAGGGCCTTTGCCAATCCGAGTTGTTGGCGCATGACA
>JASLXG010000099.1 GCA_030740435.1 Alphaproteobacteria bacterium
CCGTGGGACGACGTCCGATGGTCCTTCATGGCCGCCCTTTGGGTCGCTTTTCCGGCGCTGTGGAGGGCGTCGGCAGCGCTTGCCGATGGCCCCGCATCGCCGGCCCGCTGCCTCCTACCCACAGCGCCGGCAAAGCGATCATACGTACCATCCTTTTGTGATAGTGGGTACTAGGGCGCCAGGACGGGAGCCCGCCAATGCGTGAAATCGTGCTCGATACCGAAACCACCGGGCTCTCCCCCGGCAGCGGCCATCGTGTCGTCGAGATCGGTTGCCTGGAACTGCTCAACCACGTACCCACGGGCCAGGTCTTCCAGACCTACCTCGACCCCGAACGCCCGATGCCGGCGGAAGCCCAGGCCATACACGGCCTGAAAGATGAATTTCTCTCGGGCCAGCCGCGCTTTGCCGCCAAGGTCGATGAATTCATGGCCTTCATCGCCGATGCCGCCCTGATCATCCATAACGCCGAGTTCGACCTGGGCTTTCTGAATGCCGAGCTGGCCCGCCTCGAACGGCCGGCCATCGACAACCAGACCATCGACACGGTGCGCCTGGCGCGGCGCAAGTTTCCCGGCGCCCAGGCCAGCCTGGACGCGCTTTGCCGGCGCTTCGGCATCGATAACTCGGCCCGCACCAAACACGGCGCCTTGCTGGATGCCGAGCTGCTGGCCGAGGTCTACCTCGAGCTTGTCGGTGGCCGCCAACCAGGGCTCAGCCTGGCAGCCGTTGCCAAGGCCGAGAGTGCGGCCGGCGCCCGCGCCTCCCGACAGGCCCGGACTTTCGCTCCCAGCGCCGCCGAGTTGGCGGCCCACGAAAGTTTCCTGGAAGAGATCGAAGACCCGATCTGGAAGCGTTAGAGCGCGGCTCCCTCGCCCTCGTCCTCGCCCTCCGCGACCTCGACGGTTTCCTGAACCTGCTGTTCGGCCTCGGTCTCCGCCTCGGCCACGCGCTGGTCGAGGTACTGGCGGTAGAGGTGGGAGAAGTTGATGGGGTCGAGCAGCAGTGGCGGAAAGCCGCCGTCGCGCGTGGTCTCGGCGATGATGCGCCGGGCGAAGGGGAAGAGAATGCGCGGGCACTCGATGCGGCAGACCGGCTCGATGCGTTCGGGCGGGAAGTTTTCCAAGGCGAAAAGGCCGCCATACAAGAGCTCGGCCAAGAACATCTGTGTGCCGGCGCGTTTGGCATCGATGGTGATGCGCAACGCCACTTCGTAGTGGGGTCCGCCCAACTGGCGGGTCTCGACGTCGACATCGAGGGTGATGGCCGGGCGTTCGTTGGCGTTTTGCGACAGGCTGCGCGGTGAGTTCGGATTCTCGAACGAGAAATCCTTGACGTATTGCGTCCTGACGCTCATGCGCGGCGCCGCGGATCCGCTGGCCTGGGTGTCTGTCATCGTTGCGCTGTCGCCCGCCTGATGTCCCGCCCGGGAGCCTTCGCTGCCGGTCGGGTGCCGGCCGGGTGCCGGCCGAGTCGCCGTTTCCATAGCACACCCGCCGCGCCAGTGCCATCAATGCGGTATCTCCGGCGGACGGTCGGGCGGGGGATCGTCGTCGGGCTCCGCCGTCAGCACCCGGAACTCGCCGTCGACGATGCCGTCGGCCGCGGCGCCGGCCGTCAGGCGACGAGCCAGCAGTGCCGCCAAAGCCAGACGCAGGAGTGTCCGAAAGGGCGGCAGCAGCAGCAGGCCGCCCAGGCCGTCGGTAAGGAAACCCGGCGTCAGCAGCAAGGCCCCGGCCAGCAGCAGGCAAACGGCGTCGAAGATCTCGGCCAGCGGCAGACGGCCGGCCTCCAGACTGGCCTGAGCCCGGGCCAGCGTGGCAAAGCCCTGGCGGCGCAAAAGCCAGATGCCGGCCACGGCGGTGAGCACGATGGCCAGCAACGTCGGCCACAGGCCGATGACTTCGCCCAGCCGGATCAGGAGGCCGATCTCGGCCAGCGGCACGGCGATCAACAGCAGGAGAAAGACCAGCAGCCAGGGCATTTCCGCCACGTAATGGCAATTCGGTCTGCCATATATATAGTGAGGCGGGGCAATTACCACTGCTGGACCCCCCGGTCACTTGCGGCTAGTCTGGCAACGGGGTGCTCCCGCCCGGCTGGCGCCGCAAGAAAGCGGCGGGCCCCGGCTGCCATCGGCGCCGTCCCGTGCCGGACGGACGTCACGTACGTGCGCGAGTGGGACGCGCAGGAATCGGACACGCGGGAATCGGACACGCGGACAATGGGCGACGGTTTTCTCGACATCATCTTTTTTGCCGTTGTTGCCGGGTTCATCATCCTGCGGCTGCGCAGCGTGCTGGGCCGGCGCCCGGGCAACGGACAGCGCCCGCCGGACGCCATGGCGCGCCGCGGCGAGGCCGGCGAGGAAAACGTCATACCGCTGCCCGACCGGAGCCACGAGGACGAAGACGGCCTCGAGCCCGAGGCGGTCAACGGTCCCGACAAAGCCGACGCGGAGGGTTGGGACGCCGGCTGGGACGAAAGCCGGGACGACGACGGGGAGCCGCGTCCGGTGGTGGCTACCGAGGCAACCTTGGTGGCCGCCGGTCTGACCGAGATTCGCCTGGTCGATTCGAGCTTCGAAGTCGATACCTTCCTCGAGGGCGCCCGGGTGGCTTACGAGATGATCATCGCCGCCTTTGCCGGCGGTGACGAGCAGATGCTCGGGCAGTTGCTCTCCGATGACGTGCTCGACGACTTCACCGGCGCCATCCATGATCGCCAGGAGCGCAAAGAGACCCTCGAAACCACCCTGGTGTCGTTGGAGGCGGCCGAGCCCCTCGATGCCCGCGTGGTCGGCGACAGGGCCGAGGTGACCATCAAGTTCGTCGCCGAGATCAGCTACGTCACCCGCGATGCCGAGGGCGAGGTGGTGGCCGGCGATGCCAGGGCGGTCAACGTGGTGACCGACATCTGGACCTTCGCCCGCGATGTGAGCAGCACCGATCCCAATTGGCGGCTGATCGAAACCCGCAGCATGAACTGATGTCCCGGCCGTCGGCGGTGCGGGTGTTCACGGCCGCGTTCGTGATATTGGCCGCCGTCGCGCTCGGGCTGGCCTGGTGGATGCGGCCCCTGCCGGGCCCCGGCCTGGTCTTGCAGCGCGCCGCCTTCAGCGATCTGGCGGGCTGGCAAGGCGACGACCTGGGCCCGGCGCTGGCGGCCTTCCGGCGTTCCTGTAGGCGGCTTTTTCGCCTCGATCCGCAAAGCGCCATGGCGGCCGGAGGCCGGGCCGGCCGGGTGGCTGACTGGCACCCGGTGTGTAAGGCGGCGGAGCGCAGCGAGATCAACAAGGCCGGACCGCGAGCCTTTTTCGAAAGCCGCTTCGTGCCCTTCGCGGCCAGCAGCGAAGGCCAGGACGAGGGCCTGTTCACGGGTTATTTCGAGCCCGAGCTGAAAGGCAGCCGCCGGCCCGGCGGCCCCTACGCGGTGCCGCTCTACGGGCTACCCGACGATCTGATCGGCGTCGACCTGGGCCGCTTTCGCGACGACCTCAAGGGCCGCCGCATCGCCGGCCGCCGGGTGGCCGGCCGCCTCGAGCCCTATCCCGACCGCCGTGCCATCGCCGCCGGCGGCCTGGCCAAGCAGGGCCGGCCGCTGCTCTGGGTCGACGACGCCGTGGACGCATTCTTTCTGCACATCCAGGGTTCGGGCCGGGTGATGCTGGCCGAGGGCGGCATGGCCCGGCTGGGCTATGCCGCCAGCAACGGCCACGTCTATTTCGCCATCGGCCGCGAGCTGGTGGCGCGCGGGGCGCTGCAAAAAGAAGCCGTATCCCTGCAATCGATCCGGGGCTGGCTCGAGGACCATCCGGCCCAGGCCCAGGCCGTGATGAACACCAACCCGAGTTACATCTTCTTTCGCGAGATCGAGGGCGAAGGCCCGCTGGGAGCCGGCGGCACGGTGCTCACCCCGGGCCGTTCGCTGGCCGTCGACCGGCGTTTTCTGGCGCTCGGTCTGCCGCTCTGGCTCGACACCGCCGCCCCCGGCCCGGCCGGCGAAAGCGAGGGTCCCCGCCTGCAACGCCTGATGGTCAGCCAGGACACCGGCGGCGCCATCCGCGGCGCCATCCGCGGCGACGTCTTCTTCGGCCACGGCACCCGGGCCGAGATGATGGCCGGCCACATGCGACACCAGGGCCGCTATTTCGTGCTCTTGCCGAAAGAGCTGGTGGCCGAGGAGTAGGCTTTACCAAAGCTCAATCTGCGCCGACAATGGGCGTTGCAATCGGAAAGGAACCGCCACCATGACCGGAGAGACCTGGAATATCAGCGGCCAATACATGGAAAGCTGTAACTGCGATTACCTCTGTCCCTGCATCTACACCACTCCGCAGGGGCCGGTGACCTTTGATCAGTGCACGGCGCTGCTGATCTTTCGTGTCGATGAGGGAACATATGGCCAAACCCGGCTCGATGGCCTCAGCTTCGCCTTCATCATCCGGTCGGGCAAGGTCATGGCCGACGGCGACTGGGTCTTCGCCGGCGTGATCGACGAGGCGGCCGACGAAAACCAGCGCCAGGCGCTCGCAGCCATCGTCAGCGGCGAGGCCGGTGGCACGCCGGGGCTGATCCGCGGCAATCTGGTCAGCGATTTTCGCGGCCTCGAATACCGGCCCATCGAATTCGTCATGGAGGGCCTCAAGCGAACCGTGTCGATCCCCGGTGTGCTCTCGTTCGAGATCGAGGGCGTGGCCTCGCGCAACCAGAGCGGCGAGCCCTACTACGTCGACAACACCGCCCATCCCGCTAACAGCCGGCTGGCCCTGGCGCGTTCGGAGGAAACCCATTTGCACGCCTTCGGCCTCGAGCTCGACATGTCGGGCCAGGGCAACAATGGCCATTTCGCGCCCTTCGCCTGGAGTTCTTGAGCGGGCAGGGGCGGGCCCCTGGCGCCGCCATAATTCCTTGCTCCGGCGCGGCGGCTGATATTCACTGGGGCCTTCCCTGGCCAGCCGAAATGTCGCCATGACCCCGACCGCGCCCGCCGAAAAACCAACCGTCGCACTCCTGGTGACCTGCCTGGTCGATCTTTTCCGGCCCAGCGTCGGCTTTTCCGCCGTCGAGTTGCTGGAACGCGCCAGCTGCCGGGTCGAGGTGCCGCCGAGCCAGACCTGTTGCGGCCAGCCGGCCTACAATTCGGGCGACCGCGACAGCGCCAAGGCCATCGCGCGTCAGGTCATTTCCGCTTTTGCCGGCTTCGATTACGTGGTGGCGCCTTCGGGCAGTTGCGCCGGCATGGTCAAGCGCCATTACCCGATGCTGCTGGCCGACGACGCCGAGTTCGGGCCCCAGGCGGCCGAGCTGGCCGGGCGCTGCCATGAGCTGACCTCGTTCCTGGTCGACGTGCTCGGTGTCGAACGCCTGGAGGCCGCTTATCCCGGCCGCGTCACCTACCATGATTCGTGTGCCGGGATGCGCGAGCTGGGCGTTCACGACCAGCCCCGCCGGCTGCTGGCCGGGGTGGCCGGCCTCGAGCTCAGCGAATCCGAACAGCAGGAATCCTGTTGCGGCTTCGGCGGCAGCTTCGCCGTCAAGTACCCCGACATCTCGCTGGACATGGCCGACCGCAAGCTGGCGGCCTTCGAGGCCACCGGCGCCGAGACCCTGTTGGGCGGCGACCTGGGCTGCCTGATGAACCTTTCGGGCCGGCTGCAGCGCCGGGGCTCGCGGCTCCGCGTGCGCCACGTCGCCGAAGTGCTGGCCGGGCACGGCGGGCCGGCCATCGGCGAGCCCGGCGAGGGCGAGGGCGCATGAAGTCGACGGCCCACCTGTTCCCCGAGAACGCCCGCCGGGCGCTGGCCGACGACGATCTCCGGGTGGCGCTGGGCAACGTCGAGAAGGGCTTCGCCGGGGCCCGGCGCAGGCCCGCGCCGACCTGCCCGAGTTCGATGCGCTGCGCGACCAGGCCCGCGACCTCAAGAACCACGTGCTCGAAAATCTGGACGCCTATCTCGAACGCTTCGAGGCCCGTGTGCTCGAGAACGGCGGCCAGGTGCACTGGTGCGAGACGCCGGAAGAAGCCAATCGGATCATCCTCGAGCTCTGCCGCTCCGTGGGCGCCCGCACGGTGACCAAGGGCAAGACCATGAACGCCGAGGAAACGGCGCTCAACGATTACCTGACCCAACACGACATCGAGGCCATCGAGACCGACCTCGGCGAATACATCATCCAGCTCGCCGACGAGCCGCCCAGCCACATCATCGCGCCGGCGGTCCATAAAACCAAAGACCAGGTCTCGGACCTTTTCCAGGCCCATCACCACAAATACGGCCTGACCCAGCGCCAGACCGACCCCCGGGCCATGCTCGACGAGGCGCGCCAGGTGCTGCGGCAGAAATTCATCGCCGCCGACGTCGGCATCACCGGCGCCAATTTCCTCATCGCCGAGACCGGCTCATCGGTCATCGTCACCAACGAGGGCAACGGCGATCTGACCCAGACTCTGGCCAAAATGCACATCGTCATGGCGACGCCGGAAAAGCTGGTGCCGACGCTGGAAGACGCCAATCTGCTGCTCAGGCTGCTGTCGCGCTCGGCCACCGGGCAGGAGCTTTCGGTCTACACCACCTTTTCCACCGGTCCCCGGCGCCCCGATGATCTCGACGGGCCGGAGGCCTACCATGTGGTGCTGCTCGACAACGGCCGCAGCGAGCTGCTGGCCAGCGAGTTCCGCGACGTGCTGCGCTGCATCAAATGCGGCGCCTGCCTGTTTCACTGCCCGGTCTATTCCTCGGTCGGCGGCCACGCCTACGGCTGGGTCTATCCCGGACCCATGGGCTCGGTGCTGACGCCGCGCCTGATCGGCCTCGAGGGCACGCGCCACCTGCCCAACGCCTGCAGCCTTTGCGGACGCTGCGAAGACATCTGCCCGATGCGCATCCCGCTGCCCGGGATGCTGCGCCGCTTTCGTGAACAAGCGTTGGCGCAAAAAATCGTTCCGCTAAAGGAACGAATCGGCCTCAAGCTCTGGGGTTGGGCCGCGCGGCGGCCTTGGCTTTACCGTTTGGCCACTGGCTTGGCGGCGCGGGTGCTGCATAACCGGGCCCTGGGCCGGGGCCGGTTTTCCTCCTTGCCGCTGGCCGGAGGCTGGACCGGGGGGCGCGATCTGGTGGCGCCCGAGGGCCGCACCTTCATGGCGGCCTGGAAGCGGAGGCAGCCCAGGTGAGCGCCGGGCGCGAGCAATTCCTGGCCCGGGTGCGACAGGCGCTCGGCCGCCAGGGGCCAACGCCGGCTACAGGGATCCAGGCGGTCGAGGCGCGCATTGTTGCCCACGCTCCCAACCTGGTGCCCCAGCGCGCCCAACTTGATGCAGCCGCCCAGGTCGAGCTTTTCGAGAGCATGGCGGCGCGGGTCGATACCAGCTTCAGCCAGGTCGCCGAGGCGGCCCAAGTGCCGGCGGCCGTGGCCGGTTATCTCGCCGAGCACAACCTGCCGCTGCGCGCCGTGATGGCGCCCGATGCCCGCCTCGACGCCTATCCCTGGGCCGACCAGCCGCTCTTGGAGCTGCGCCGCGGCCGAGCCGAGGATGCCGACGCCGTGGGCATCACCGCCGCCTTTGCCGGCATCGCCGAGAGCGGCACCATCATGCTGCTTTCGGGTCCCGAGAGCCCCTCGACCATCAACCTGATGCCCGACAGCCACATCGTGGTGCTGCGCCGGAGCGAGATCGTCGGCACCTACGAAGAGGCCTGGACGGCGCTGCGCCAGCGCCTTGGCGATCAGGTCATGCCGCGCAGCGTGCTCTTCGGCACCGGGCCCTCGCGCACCGGCGACATCAACCAGACGCTCTATCTCGGGGCGCACGGGCCGCGCCGGGTGCATATCGTGCTGGTCGCCGATGGGCCGGACTAAGGACAAGCCGCCGGCGGGGCCGGAGCGGTCCGAATCGCCCTCGCCGGCAGAGGTGGCGCTTTTCGAGCGCGCCATGGCCGATATCAAGCGCCATGTGCCGCGCGAGCGGCCAGCCGAGGAAAAAGCCCTGCCCGAACAGGCGCCGACACAACAGCCGCGCCGCGCCCAGCCGGTTCCCCTTGCCGAGCCACCACCGCCCCGCAAACCGACCCCCAGCGGCCTTGACAAGCATGCCAGCCGGCGTCTCAAACAGGGCCGTTTGAGCATTGACGGGCGCCTCGATCTGCACGGTATGACACAGCAGGAGGCCCATCGGGCGCTCGCCGGGTTCGTGCGCAATTCGGCGGAATCCGGCCATAAATGCGTGCTGGTGATCACCGGCAAGGGGGCACGCGTGGTCTCCGAGGGAGAAAGCGAACGAACGGTCGGAACATTGCGTTCGATGGTGCCACGCTGGCTCCAGGAACCGGACTTGGCCGGTCTGGTCATCGGTTATCGGGCGGCCTTTCCCCGCGACGGCGGGGAGGGTGCGCTCTACGTCATGCTGCGCCGGCCGTGACGCCCTTTGGGGCCAGGGTGAGGGCCTTGCGGGCCGAACGCGGTCTCGGTCTGAAACAGATGGCGGCGGCGCTGGAGGTCTCGCCGGCCTATCTCTCGGCGCTGGAGCACGGCCGCCGCGGCCGGCCCTCGCCGGGCCTGGTGCGTCAGGTTTGCGCCTATTTCAACATCATCTGGGACGAGGCCGAAGCGCTCAGGCGGCTGGCCGAGCTCTCGCACCCGCGGGTGGTGGTCGATAGCGCCGGCCTCGAGCCGGCCGCCACGGAGCTCGCCAACCGTCTGGCCGAACGCATCGCCGATCTCGACGCCACCACCACCGCCCGGCTGCTGGCGCTGCTCGACGAAGAGGCGGAACCGCCATAAATAGGTCCCTGATAATTAAATAGGTCCCTGTCCCCACTTTTTATGCCTTTCTTACAAAGACTTAGGCGGAATTTGCCGGATCATCGAGGATTTCGTCGTCGTTGTGGGCGGCCAGGAAGGCGCTGTAGCGCCGCGTCAGCTCGGGCATGATGGTGTCGCCCGGGGCGGCGTGGGCCAGGCCGAACACCTGGCCGGGGAAATTGAGGGGCTCCTGCCGGGCCCAGATCTCGTCGTGGCGATCGGGCGCCAGGATGTCCGCCGGGTCGCCCACCGCCACCCAGCCGATGGGGACCGTGGTGTCGGCCGGCAGTTTGGTCATGAGGTGCACCACGCCGTTGATGCGGACCTCGGCCCGGGCGCCGATGTGGGCGCCGTTGAAGATCGTCGAGCCGGCGGCGAGAAAGGCGCTGTCGCCAACCGTGCAGCCCGAGAGGTAGGCCCGGGGCCCCACCAGGACATGATCGCCGAGCACCACGGGATGGCGTTTGGAGCCGCGGATGACGGCGTTTTCCATGACGATGCAGTGGTGGCCCAAGGTCACCGGCCCGCCCTCGGCGGTGATCACGGCGCCAAACAGAACGCGGCACTCGGGGCCAATCGTTACGTTACCGGAAAGAACCGCGTTGGGGGCGACGCTGGCGCTTTCGTGGACTTTTGGGCGCTGGTCTCGGTGGCTGACGATCATGACCGACTCCGGGCGGCGGGTGGGGTGATGGCATAGCGCTCGGCCCAGGGGGCCAGTTTTTCCAGGATGGCCGGGTCGAGGATAACGCCGTGGGTTCGCTGTTCGGCGCGGCGCCGGCGTGCCGCCTCGCCCGGCAGCCGCACCGGCGGCGCGCCCTCGGGCACCCGGCTTTGGCGGCAGGCGGCCACCAGCCAGGCCACGGCGTCGCTGAAGTTCCGGCCACCGGCAAAGCGTTCGGGATCGATGAGCTGCAAAAACACACCCTCGGACCAGCCGTCCTCGGTGGTGGGCCGGCGGTGGCCGGAAAGGGCCAGCGCCAGGGCCTCGACCAAAAGGCCGAGAGCAAAACCCTTGTAGCCCAGGTCTTCGCCGCCCAGCGCCATGATGGTGGCGGGCGGGTCGTCGTCGATGGCGGCGCGGCATCGTCGGTCAAACTACCGTCGCCGCGGCGCAGCCAGGGGCCAGGCAGCGGCTCTCCCCGGGCGCGGTGGCGCCAGAGCCCGGCGTTCGAGACCAGCGAGGTCGAGATGTCGATCAATATGGGATCGTCGCCGTTGGGGATGCCGGCGGCGATGGGGTTGCTGGTGAGCACGGCATCGAGGCCGCCGAAGGGGGCCACGCTTTGGATGGCGGGATCGGTGGCCGTGAGCAGACAAATGGCGCCCCGCGCCGTGGCCCGCTCGAGATAGGCGCCCAACGCAGCCAGGTGGTGGCTGCGGCGGATCGAGACGGTGACCACGGGATGCTCGGCGAGGCGGGCCAGTGCTTCGTCCATGGCCCGGGTCAGCAGCCAGGGCCCGGGCAGCAAACGGCCGTCCCAATGGAGCACCGAGCCGTGATCGGCCACCACCACGGGATCGCCATCGGCCGCCATGGAACCCTCCTCAAGGGCGCCGAGGTAGGGCGCGAGCAGCGCCAGGCCGTGGGTGCTGCGGCCCAAGAGATCGCCCTCCAACAGCACCTCGGCAACGCAGGCCGCGCGCTCGGGCGCCAGCCCGGCGGCGGCCAGCAGGGCGGTGGCGAAGTCCTGCAATTCCATGGCGTCGTAGCGCGCGGTCATGGCCGGGTTCCGTTTCCTGTTGCGGACCACGCTACACCGATGCAAGCCGAAAAGCGGCCTTACTAAAGTCCGCCCGTGGCGGCCGCTTAAAGAATGAATTTCGAGAGATCCGAATCCTTGGCCAGCTCGGAGACCTTTTCGCGCACCTGGACAGCGTCGATGGTGACGGTTGTGCCGGGCCGGTCGGTGGCGTTGAAGCTGATCTCCTCGAGCAACTTCTCCATCACCGTATGCAGGCGCCGGGCGCCGATGTTCTCGACGCCGGCGTTGACCTCTTCCGATACCGTGGCGATCTCGTCGATGGCGTCGTCGCTGAACTCCAGCGTCACCTCCTCGGTGGCCAGCAGCGCTATGTACTGCTTGATCAGGCTGGCCTCGGGCTCGATCAAGATGCGCTTGAGATCCTCGTGCGTCAGCGCCGCCAGGTGCACCCGGATGGGCAGCCGGCCCTGCAACTCGGGCAGCAGGTCCGAGGGCTTGGCCAAATGGAAGGCGCCCGAGGCGATGAACAGCACGTGGTCGGTCTTGACCGGGCCGTGCTTGGTGGCCACCGTGGTGCCCTCGATCAGCGGCAAGAGGTCGCGCTGCACGCCCTCGCGCGAGACATCGGCGCCCATCCGTTCGGAACGCGCGCAGATCTTGTCGATCTCGTCGAGAAAGACGATGCCGTCCTCTTCCACCGACTTGATGGCCCCCTTGGTCAGGCGGTCCTGGTCCAAGAGCCTGTCGCTCTCCTCCTCCATCAGATACTCGTAGGACTCCGATACCCTGAGGCGCTTGCGGCTGGAGCGCTGGCCGAAGGCCTTGCCCAGCATGTCGTTGAGATTGATCATGCCGACGCTGGCGCCGGGCATGCCGGGAATGTCGAAGGTGGGCAGGCCGGCGCCGCCGGTATCGCTGACCTCGATCTCGATCTCCTTGTCGGCCAGGTTGCCGGCGCGCAGGTCCTCGCGGAAACGCTTGCGTGTGGTTTCGCCGGCGTGTTCGCCGACCAGGGCGTCGAGCACGCGTTCCTCGGCCGCCAGTTCGGCCCGGGCGCTGACCTCGGCGCGCTGGCGCTCGCGTTCCATGCCGATGGCGATCTCCACCAGGTCGCGTACGATCTGCTCGACGTCGCGGCCGACGTAGCCCACTTCGGTGAACTTGGTCGCCTCGACCTTGATGAAGGGGGCGCCGGCGAGCCGCGCCAGGCGGCGCGAAACCTCGGTCTTGCCCACCCCGGTGGGGCCGATCATGAGGATGTTCTTGGGCAGCACCTCTTCGCGCAAGTCGTCGGCCAGCTGCTGGCGCCGCCAGCGGTTGCGCAGCGCGATGGCCACCGCCCGCTTGGCGTCGTCCTGGCCGATGATGAAGCGGTCGAGTTCGGAAACGATCTCGCGCGGGCTGAACTCGGTCATAACGCTAAAGCACTTCCATGGTCAGGCTTGTGTTGGTGTAGACGCAGATGCCGGCGGCGATCTCCAGGGCCCTGCGCGCGATGGCCTCGGCGTCCATGTCGGGCCGGTCGTAGAGCGCCCGGGCGGCGGCCAGGGCGTAGTTGCCGCCCGAGCCGATGCCGATCAGGTGGTCGTCGGGCTCGAGCACGTCGCCGGTGCCGGTGAGCACCAGGCTGACCGAGGCGTCGGCCACCGCCATCATGGCCTCGAGGCGGCGCAGATAACGGTCGGTTCGCCAGTCCTTGGCCAGCTCGACGCAGGCCCGGGTGAGCTGGCCGGGAAAGCGCTCGAGCTTTTCCTCCAGGCGCTCACAGAGCGTGAAGGCGTCGGCCGTGGCGCCGGCAAAACCGACGATCACCGAGCCCCCGCCGAGACGGCGCACCTTTTGCGCGCTGGCCTTGATCACCGTGTCGCCGACCGAAACCTGGCCGTCGCCGGCGATTACCGCCTGGCCGTCCTTGCGCACGGCCAGGATCGTGGTGCCGTACCAGGTGGGGTTCTCGGCCGCCATGGTTGCCTGCTTTCCCTGACTTGAAACGAGCCCCACATGTGGGGGATTTGGCGGCCCCGGTCAAGTGGCGATAGCGCTTGGGTAGCCCGGCCGGCACTGGAATCGCATCGGCGATCCTGCTATACCGCGCCCGGGCCCCATAGGGCCCGAAATCCTTAACGAGGTTAGCGCCATGCGCCAGGGCAGCGTCGAACGCCAGACCAAGGAGACGCGGATCAGCGCCCGCGTCGAGCTTGACGGTACGGGCCGGTACAGCGTGGCCACCGGCATCGGCTTTCTCGACCACATGCTGGAACAGCTCTCGCGCCATTCGCTGATCGATCTCGAGGTTACGGCGGCGGGCGATTTGCACATCGACTTCCACCACACCACCGAGGACGTGGGCATCGCCGTGGGCGAGGCGGTGAGCCAGGCGCTGGGCGACCGCCGCGGTATCCAGCGCTTCGGTTCGGCCCTATCGGCCATGGACGAGACGCTGACGCGCACTACCCTCGACGCCTCCAACCGGCCCTACCTGGTGTGGCGCGTGGAGATGCCCAAGGCCAAGCTCGGCGACATGGACACCGAACTTTTCCGCGAATGGTTCCAGGCCTTCGCCCAGGCTGCCGGGCTGACCTTGCACGTCGAGACGCTTTATGGCGAAAACACGCACCACCTGGCCGAATCCTGTTTCAAGGGCCTGGCCCGGGCGCTGCGTCAGGCCGTGGCGCTCGATCCCCGCCGGGCCGACGAAGTGCCCTCGACCAAGGGCGTCTTGGGCGGATCGCTCTGAGCCCCGCCATGCGCATCTATACCGTCCATGAACGCCCCGGCCCTGCCGGTGCCGATGCCGACGTTTCCCTGATCAAGGAGGGCTTCTGCTGGCCGGCACTGGTGTTCTCGTTCCTCTGGGCCATCTACCACCGGCTGTGGCTGGTGTTGCTGGGGCTTGTCGCGCTGACCGCGGTGCTGGTGGCGCTGCACCTGCGCCTGGGTCTCAGTGGCGAGGTAGCAGTGGCCGGGGTGCTGGGCATGAAGCTTGTGCTGGGCATGTTCGGCAACGATCTCAGGCGCTGGCTGCTGGCGCTGCGCGGCGCCAGCTTCTCGGGTGTGGTCAGCGGCCAGGATGCCAGCGAGGCCGAGCGCCGGCTGTTCACCGTCCTCGGCCCGCGCATCTACCTGCCGTAAGATCCGTGTCCGAACCTACCGTTGCCATCGTCGACTACGGCTCGGGCAACCTGCGCTCGGCGGTCAAGGCCTTCGAACGGGTGGTGCGCGAGGGCGCCAGGCCGCACCGCGTGGTGGTCAGCGCCCGGCCCGACGAAGTGGCGGCGGCCGAACGCGTGGTGCTGCCGGGCGTCGGCGCCTTCGCCGACTGCCGCCGTGGCCTGGCCGCCGTGGCCGGCATGGAGGAGGCCATCGGCGAAGCGGTGCGCCGGCGCGGCCAGCCCTTTCTGGGCATCTGTGTCGGCATGCAGTTGATGGCCGAGCGCGGTCTCGAACACGGCCGCCACGAGGGCTTCGGCTGGCTGGCGGGCGAGGTCGTGCCGATCGCCACGGCCGGACCTTCGGCTCTCAAGATCCCTCACATGGGTTGGAACGAGCTTGAATTGACCCAGCCCGGGCACCCGCTCTGCGCCGGCCTGGCAAACGGCGACCATGTCTATTTCGTGCACGGCTACCATTTCGCCTCGGCCGATGCGGCCGACGTTTTGGCCAGCGTCGACTACGGTTCCAGCCTGAGCGCCGTGGTCGCCCGGGACAATCTCGCCGGCACCCAGTTCCACCCGGAAAAGAGCCAGACCGTGGGGCTCAGGCTGATCGCCAATTTTCTCGACTGGAGGCCCTGATGGTGACGCGTGTGGAGTGGCTTAGCGAGTTCGCCGGCAACGATATCGACGAACTTTGCCGGGCCGCCGAGGAAGCCATCGTCGACGGCAACGGCTTCGGCTGGTTGGCGCCGCCACCGCGCCGGGTGCTGGAGAATTACTGGCGCGGCGTGCTGCTGGTGCCGGAGCGCGAGCTGCTGGTGGCCAGGCTCGATTCCGCCATCGTCGGCTCGGCCCAGTTCGTCAGGCCGCCGGCCAACAACCAGGCCCGCGCCTTCGCGGCCAGCGTCAACTCCTTCTTCATAGCGCCCTGGGCGCGGGGCCACGGCCTGGCCCGGGGGCTGTTGCAGGCCTCTGAGGCGCTGGCCCGCCAGCAGGGTTTTCGCCTGCTCGAGCTCGACGTGCGCGAGAGCCAGGGGCCGGCCATTGCGCTCATTGAAGCGGCCGGCTTTGAGCGCTGGGCGGTCAAGCAAAAGTATGCCCTGGTGGACGGCGAATTCGTCGCCGGCTGGTACTACGGCAAGGACCTCGAGCCGCAAGAATGATCTCATGATCCTTTTTCCCGCCATCGACCTCAAGGACGGCCAGTGCGTACGCCTGCTCAAGGGCGACATGCGCAACGCCACGGTGTTCAATAGCGATGCCGGCGCCCAGGCCCGGGAATTCAGCCAGGACGGATTCGCCTGGCTGCACGTCGTCGACCTCAACGGCGCCTTTGCCGGCCGGCCGGTGAACGCTGACGCCGTCGATGCCATCATCACCGCGGCCACCATGCCGGTGCAGTTGGGCGGCGGCATACGCGATCTCGAGACCGTCGCCATGTGGCTCGAACGCGGTATCTCCCGCGTCATCCTGGGAACGGCGGCGCTGCGCGATCCTGATCTGGTGCGCCAGGCTTGCCAGGCCCATCCCGGCCGCATCGCCGTGGGCATCGATGCCGTCGACGGCTACGTCGCGGTCGAAGGCTGGGCCGAGGTCTCGGCGGTGACGGCGCTGGATCTGGCGCTGGAATTCGAGAACGCCGGCGTTGCCGCCATCATCCACACCGACGTCGAACGCGACGGCGCCATGGCCGGTCCCAACGTCGAGGCCAGCCAGGCCCTGGCCGACAGCCTGTCGACGCCGGTCATCGTCTCGGGGGGCGTCTCCTCGCTCGATGACCTGGCGGCGGTAAAAGCGGCGGAAGAGAGCGGCATCGCCGGCGTCATCGTCGGTCGCGCGCTGTACGACGGCGGCCTCGACGGCGCGGCGGCATTAGCGCTGTTGGCCGGCTAGCATGTCGGGAACGATGATCCAGACCAATCCCGGCGAAGCTCTACGGGATGCACACATCTTCGAGAGTCCAGGCACATGAAGCATGGAGAATTGACCACAGAGGCACAGAGACACAGAGAGGGTTTTCAGAGTGTGCCGCGGCGGAGCTTCCGTGAGCCCACGCTTCTCACCGGGTCTCAGCCGTTTCCCCAGACGCTACGCTGCCGAGGCAGGCGCCTGGAAGCCTCCTTGGCGATAACGCCGACCGGCAACCGGCGCTATCAGCTTCTGAGCAAATCTCTGTGTCTCTGTGCCTCTGTGGTCAATCCAAATGATCGTGCCATAGCCCAACTGGTGCGAGGTACAGCCGGAACATCAACAACACGATGCGTGCATCGCTTAGCGGCGAAGCTGGAGAGTGCTAGCGCATGCTCAAACCACGAATAATTCCCTGCCTCGACGTCAAGGACGGCCGTGTCGTCAAGGGCATCAACTTCGTCAACCTGGTCGACGCCGGCGATCCCGTCGAGCAGGCCCGGGTTTACGACGGGCAGGGGGCGGACGAACTTTGCTTTCTCGACATCACGGCGAGCCACGAAAATCGCGACACCCTGCTCGACGTGGTGGCCGGCACGGCGGATCAGTGTTTCATGCCGCTGACCGTTGGCGGCGGCGTGCGCAACACGGCCGACATCCGGGCGCTACTGCTGGCCGGGGCCGACAAGGTGGTCATCAATACGGCCGCCGTGCACCACCCGGAGTTCGTCACCCAGGCGGCCGAGAAGTTCGGCAGCCAGTGCATCGTCGTCGCCGTCGACGCCAAGTGGGCCGGCAGCCGCTACGAGATCTTCACCCATGGTGGCCGCCAGCCCAGCGGCCTCGAGGCCGTCGACTGGTGCGCCCGCATGGCCGAGCTGGGGGCCGGCGAAATCCTGCTCACCTCGATGGACCGCGACGGCACCAAGCAGGGCTTCGAGCTCGACCTGACCCGAGCCGTGGCCGACCGGATGGCGGTGCCGGTGATCGCCTCGGGTGGCGTGGGTACGCTCGATCACCTGGTCGAGGGTGTGCGCCAGGGCCACGCCTCGGCCGTGCTGGCGGCCTCGATCTTCCATTTTGGCACTTATTCCATCGCCCAGGCCAAGGCCCACATGCAAGCCGCCGGGGTGGCCGTGCGGCCGTGACAGGGCCGGATTAATCTGTTACCCAGAGGCCGCGCCAGCCGCTGCCCTCGCAGAGATCCCCATCATGTCCGACCAAGCTTCCGATGCCTCCGTCCTGGCCCGGGTCTTCGCCGTCATCGAAAGCCGACGCGGCGGCGATGCCAAGAAGAGCCACACAGCCAAGCTCTTTGCCAAGGGCAGCCAGAAGATTGCCCAGAAGGTCGGCGAGGAGGCCGTCGAGACGGTCATCGCCGCCGTTGCCGGCGACCGCCGCGGCGTGATTTCCGAGAGTTCGGACCTCTTGTTTCACCTCATGGTGCTGTGGGCCGACTGCGCCATTATGCCCGAGGAGATCTACGCCGAACTGGCTCGCCGCGAGGGCATGTCGGGGCTGATCGAGAAAAAACAAAGGCGCAAGTTCAAGAAAAACATGGAGTGAAGCGACCGCCATGGCCTATGACGATCAGAACATCTTCGCCAAGATCCTGCGCGGCGAGATCCCTTGCGACATGGTTTACGAGAACGAGCACGCGCTGGCCTTCAACGACATCAACCCGGGCCGACCGGTGCATGTGCTGGTCATCCCCAAGGGTGCCTATGTCGACATGAACGACTTCTCGGCTGATGCCAGCGCCGCCGAAATGACCGACCTCATGCGGGCCATCGGCGAGGTGGTCAAGATCTGCGGCGTCGACCAGACGGGCTACCGCCTGATGTCGAACACCGGCGAAGACGGCCACCAGGAGGTCATGCACCTCCATTTCCTCATCTTCGGCGGCGCCCCCAGCGGCCCAATGATCAAGCGGATCGAGAAGCTTTAGGGCGATTGGCGCCTGCCGATTGGGTTTGAAGAGTCACCACAGAGATGGGGTAATCGGCGCTGAGGGTGGCTACTCTCCGAGCTTTTGGAACGTGGTCTGGATGTTCCAGCCACAAGAAGCGTTAAGGAGAGCAGCCATGAAGTACTATGCCGGATTGGACGTTTCGTTGAAAGAG
>JASLXG010000100.1 GCA_030740435.1 Alphaproteobacteria bacterium
CGGCGTCTCGGCCGCCACCGCCGCCACCGGCTCGCCGCAGTAACGCACCTTGTGGCGCGCCAGCGGCAGCTCGAAACGCGCGATGGGCAGAATGCCGAAGCCCTGGTCGCTGACCTCGCCGGTTATCACGGCGTGAACGCCCGGGAGTGCCCGCGCCGCGGCCACGTCGAGGGTGACGATTTCGGCATGCGCGCTGGGGCTTCGCAGCACCGCCGCATGCAGCGCCTCGGGATCATGGAGGTCGGCCGTATAGAGCGCTCTCCCCAGCACCTTGTCGGGCCCATCCACCAGGGGGACGGCGACACCGACCGGGCCGCGCGGGGATCTGGATCCAGGGATTATGGCGTCGTTCATGCCCCCTCCTTCCTCTAGCCACGCCGCGCCTGCGCATCCCACGCCGCGCCTGTCATGGCGCCAGCAGTGTAGTCGAAAAAGCGCCGCGCCTGTATGCTGCGCCGGCACAAACGGGAGAGTATCGGTGACGGACAAAGCTAAACGGGATTCGGACCTGAGGGCCTGGCGCGAGAGCATGCGGCTGCCGGTGATCGCGGCGCCCATGTTCCTGGTATCGGGGCCCGAGTTGGTCATTGCCTGCTGCCAGGCCGGCGTCATCGGCTCCTTCCCCACGGTCAACGCGCGTTCGCCGGAAGACCTGGACGCCTGGCTGACGCGCATCGACGGCGAACTGGCGGCGGCTCCAGGATCGGCGGCCCCGGCCGCCAACCTGGTCGTCCACCGCACCAACCCGCGCCGCGAGGACGACCTGGCGGTGGTGGTCGAGCACGAGATTCCCCTGGTCATCGCCAGCGTCGGCAGCCCGGCCGCGGTGGTCGAGCCCATCCACGCCTATGGCGGCCTGGTGCTGGCCGACGTGGCCAGCCTCAAGCACGCCCGCCAGGCCATCGAGGTCGGCGTCGACGGCCTGATCCTGTTGTGCGCCGGCGCCGGCGGCAACACCGGCTGGCTGAACCCCTTCGCCTTCGTGCCCGAGGTGCGCGAATTCTACGACGGGCCGCTGGTGGTGGCCGGCTGCATCGGCGACGGACGCGCCATCCGGGCCATCGAGACCATCGGCGCCGACTTCGCCTACATCGGCACCCGCTTCATTGCCGCCAGCGAAAGCCAGGCCTCGGACGAGAACCGCCAGATGCTGATCGAAAGCGGCGCCGACGACATCGAGCTGACCGACGCCGTCACCGGCATCGACGCCAACTTCATGCGAAGGAGTCTGGAACTCTCGGGCTACAGCAAGAGCCACGACGGCGAGGGCTTCGACGTGGTCAAGGAAACCTCGGCCATGAAGGCCTGGAAGGACGTCTGGAGCGCCGGCCAGGGCGTCGGCCGCACCAAGGGCGTGGCAACAGCGGCCGAAATCGTGGCCGAGCTGGAAAGCGGCTACTGCTCGGCCTAGCCCGCGCGGCGGCGTTGCTCCAGGCCTTCGAAGAAGGCATCGACGCGGGTGCGCATTTGGGCTTCCGAGACGACGCGCGGGTCCATCAGGTCGGATTCCATGTAGAGCGTCGAGAGGCCGAGATGCTCGGCCGCGAAGTGGCGCCGGTCGGCCAGCCCCGTCGAGACCGTGCGGCAGCTCTTGATGGGGTGGTAGACGATGCCGTCGAGCGCGAACTCGCCGGCCCGGGTTTCGATATCCATGGCTCGGTGGAACATGCTGTCCATGGCCTGGCGGCCCATCAGCAGCACGCCCTGGGCATAGCTCTCGAGGGGATCGGCGAGGTCGTATTCGAATCCGATGGGGGCGCCGCCAGCGGCGTACCAGGTGTAGGTCGAGGCCACGAAGACACCGCCCCGGTTCTGGAAGAGGTCGTTGAAGCGGCGAAAGATCGGGTAACAAGGCGCCCCGATCAGGGCCAAGCGGTAGTGCTCGTCAGCGGACGTGCCGGTGGCACCGAGGCCCTGGTCGACTTTGTAGCGCAACTCTTCCAGCAGGTCCTGGAAGTAGGCGGCGCCCTCGGCCGAGCCGCGAAAACTGTTGGCCACGCCCAGGTATACCGTGCCGTCGGTGAGGGCGTTGAAGACGGCCGGCCGGCTCCGGTTGAGCTCCAGTACCTGCTTGTAGGCCTGGCTCAACAGGTTGGCGTGGCCCAGGTGTTGGCGAAAGCGGTCGATGTCGAACTTCTGGCCTGTGACCTCTTGGCATAGCGCTATCAGCTCGCGCAGCTGGCCGGCCACGTAGCGCTGCTCGTAGGCGAAATCCTCGTCGCCCGGTTGGCTCTGGGTACCGGCGGCGCGGGTGCCGGGGATGTCGAAGGTGAAGACGGGTATCTGGTAGAAGCGCTCCCAGATCTCGGCCCACTTGATGTAGGTGTTGCAGCCGTTGCTGGCGATGGCGATGGTGGGCTTGGGGATGGTGCCCATGGGGTGGTCGCCACCGCGCAGTTGCAGCGCCACGTCGGCCTTGACGTAGCCGCAGACGTCGGGCGAGTAGCCATAATCCTCGGCCTCGTTGAGGTAATCGCCGGACACCCCGCGGATGGCGGTCTGCAGCGCGTTGACCTCGGGAAAGACGATGGGCAGGTCGAAGCTCATGAGGATTTCGTTCATGGAGCCGATGACGAAGACGTAAGCGGCCTGGCCCTGGGCCTGGGCGGCTTGGCCCAAGTCGGCGAACCAGCGGCGAAAAAGCCGGGCGCCATCGCGAAAGCCGCGGCCGACGACGTCGGCGGACGGCGTTGCCGGCTGGCTCACTGGGCCCCCTCCTTCAACAGTCCGGCCTGCATGGTGCGGCGCAGCGCCCGCACCAGCTCGCGGCCCTGCAGCTCATCCTGGCGCCGGTGCCATTCGAGAAAAATCCCGTCGTGGCCGGCCATAACCACGGCGGCCTGTTCGCGGGCGCCGCAGTCGTCGCGAAACGTGCCCTGGGCCCGGCCCCGGGCGATGATGGCCTCGACCTGGTCGTAGAGGCGGCGGTAGATGGTGGCGATGCGCTCGCCCAGTTCGCCCTGGCCGGCGAATTCAAGCGACATCAGGATCAGCAGCAGCACCTCGCGCCAGTGCTCGACGCCGAGCCGGGCCTGGCTGTGGATGAAGGCCACAAGCTGGTCGCGGGCGTCATCGCCGGCGGCCGCCAGGTTTTGCTCGAGGCCATCGACCACGGCCACCTCGACGCCATCGAGCAGGTGCCGGAGCAGCCCCGCTTTGCTGCCGAAATAGAAGAACACGGCGCCCTTGGTCAGGCCCACTGCGCGGCCGATTTGCTCGACCGGGGTCTGGCGATAGCCTTGGGCCACGAAAAGCTCGAGCG
>JASLXG010000101.1 GCA_030740435.1 Alphaproteobacteria bacterium
AGGGCTTCCGGCAGGAAGCCTGGGCGCCGACTGCGGACAGAAGAACGGAGCCCCTGCAGGCATCACCGCGGAGACGGAAACAAAGGGCGTTCGGAGCTTGACATCAACCAACCGATTACAGAAGGCACAGAGGCACAGAGAAGACTTGCAGATGATTCCCCCAGGAGCTCCCCCAAGAACCCCAAACAGGCTTCTCCGAATCTCTGTGCCTCTGCGTCTCTGTGGTCAACCTTCCAGCCCGTCCCGCACCTCAGCCGGTGACGTCCTAGGCGATCTTCAGCAATCTGGAAATGCTCTAGCGCCCTATCCAGCCGCCGCCCAGCAGGCGGCCGCCGCGGTAGGCGACGCAGGCCTGGCCGGGCGCGATGCCGGGCTCGGGCTGGTCGAGGATGACCTCGGCGGCGCCGTTTCGGCGTTCGATACGGGCCGCCAGCGGCGGCGAGGTCGAGCGCACCTTGACCTCCAGAGCGCCCTCGGTCTCGGCCAGCCAGTTGCAGTCGCGGATGGCGAAGCGCCGGCGCGCCAGGGCCTCTTGCGGCCCCACCACCAAACGGTTGCTTTCGGGCTCTAGGCGCAGCACGTAAAGCGCCGCGCCACCACCCAGACCCAGGCCGCGGCGCTGACCCACGGTGAAGCCGGCGATGCCGGGGTGGCGGCCGAGGACGTTGCCGGCCTGGTCGACGATGTCGCCGGGCTGCCGCGCCGCCGGGCGCTGCTTGTCGATGAAGGCGGCATAGGATCCCTCGGCCACGAAGCAGATGTCCTGGCTGTCGGGTTTGTCCGCCACAGTGAGCTCGAACCTGGCTGCAAGCGCCCGCGTCGCCGCTTTGTCGAGGCCGCCCAAGGGAAAGCGCAGGAAGTCGAGCTGGTCGGGCCGTGTGGCGAACAAAAAATAACTCTGGTCGCGGCCGGCGTCGGCACCGCGGTGCAATTCGGCGCCGTCGGGGCCGCGCCGCCAACGTGCGTAATGGCCCGTCACCAGGGCCTGGGCGCCGAGCTCGCGGGCCCGGCCCAGCAGGTCCTCGAACTTGACCGTCTGGTTGCAGCGCACGCAGGGGTTCGGGGTCTCGCCGGCGATGTAGCTGTCGACGAAATTGTCGATCACGGCGCTTTGGAAGCGCTGCTCGTAATCGAGCACGTAATGCGCAATGTCGAGGTCGGCGGCCACCCGCCGGGCGTCGTGGATGTCGACGCCGGCGCAACAGGCGCCGACCCGTGAGGCGGGCGCGTCGTAAAGCTTAAGAGTTATCCCCACGACCTGGTAGCCGAGCGCTGCCAGGGCCGCGGCGGTGGCCGAGGAATCGACGCCTCCCGACATGGCGACGACAACGCGGGCACCGGCTTCGAGGCCGCCCATGGCGGCGGCCACCTGATCCAGGGCGTCGGCGGCGGAAGTCATGTGGTGGATATAGATGGCTGGGCGCCGGCCTTCAATCCTCGCCCAGGTACTTGAACCAGTCCGCCGTGGCGCCGGCGATGGCATCGGGCGTCCAGACCGGGGCCTCGCTCCAGTAATCGATGTGTTCCAGCATGACCTTGACGCCGTCCTCGATGGGCACACGGGGCTGCCAACCCAGGGCGGCCTTGATGCGGCTCATGTCGGCCAGGGTGCAGTCGGGCTCGCCGGGGCGCTTGGGGATGTGCACCGTCTGGCGCCCGCCCAGCAGCTCGACCAGGCGGTTGACGCTGACGGCTGCGCCCGAGCCCACGTTGAAGACCTGGCCGCTGAGCTCGCTGTCGGCCGCCGTGACCAGAGCGTCGACGGCATCGCTGACGTAGGTGAAATCGCGCTTCTGTTCGCCGTCGCCGACGATGGTCAGGGGCTGGCCGGCGCGCAACTGCGCCAAAAAGACGCCGAAGACGGCGCCATAGGTGCCGGAGGTCCGCACCCGGGGGCCGTAGACGTTGAAGAAGCGCAGCGCCAGCGCCGGCAGGCCGTAGACCTGGGCCCAGTGCAGCACCTGGCACTCGCCCAGGTACTTGGTCAGGGCATAGGGGTACTGGGGCTGGATGGGCGCGTCCTCGGGCGTCGGGTAGCGTTCGGGAATGCCGTAGCACGACGACGAGGCGGCATAGACCAGGCGGCGCACGCCGGCCGCCCGGGCCGCCTCCAGCACCACGAAGGTGCCGTCGACGTTGGATTCGAAATATTCCCGGGGCTGCTGGATCGAAGGCACGATGTCGGCTCGCGCGGCCAGGTGGAACAACCGGTCGGCGCCCTTCGTGATCGCCGCCACGGCGTCCCGGTCGCGGATGTCGGCATGGTTGACCTCGAGCACCGGGTTGTCCCGGTGCTGGGCCAGGTTGCCCGGGTTGCCAACTGAAAAATTATCGATCACCCGCACCCGCCGGCCCTCGGCCAGCAGGCGGTCGACCAGGTGGCTGCCGATGAAGCCGCCTCCGCCGGTGACGACGTCGATTGGTGAGGTTTCACTCATGATTGTCGATCCTGGGCGGCCCCAGGCGCCACCGCAAGACTAAAACCCGGCCGCGCCGGCTAGATGAAGTCGAGCAGCGTCGAGCGCGAGAGCTGCGAGAACACGCGATAGCTGGCGTCCAGCGCCACCTGATCCTGCGACAGCCGGCCGATGGCCTCGGCCACGTCGACCTCCTCGATGTCCGAGATGAAGATCCTGGTGAAGGTCTTGGCGTCCCCCAGCCGGCTCTGGATGTCTTGCAGGGTGGCGCGGTTGACGCCGGTCTGGGCGTGCTTCTGGTCGATGTTGTCGATGGCGGCGTTGAGTTCGTCGAGGCGGCTGATGAGAAAGGTTTGCTGGGCGTTCGAGAGCGGATTGGTAAAGCTGCCGAGCGCTTCCTGCTCGAAGAACTGGCGGAACTCTTCCCACAGCGGCGCCGCCACCTCGTCGGCCAGCACACCGTAGGTCAGCGTCAGGTTCTCGTCGATGGTGTTGGACTGCTTGACCCCGTTGTTGGTGAAGGCCAGCGAGGGCGTGGTCGAGATCGAGGCGTTGATGGCTTGCATGCCGGACTTGGTGACGGCGTTGGTGGTGCCGCTTTCGTCCAGCGGCGACTGATCGGTCAGCGTGCCGGAAAAGATGTAGCGCCCGCTGTCACGGGTGGAAAGCAGGCTGACGGCGTTGTTGAAGATGTTCTCGACGTTGGTCTCCAGGCCGAAGCCGGTGTTGCCGTTGATGGCCGCCAGGAAAGCGTCGCGCAATTGCTGGGCGTTGTCGCGCAGGCCCTCCAGAGAGGCGTCGTAGAGCGAAAGGCGGCGGTCGACCTGGTGGTTGGCGTCGATCAGCTGCTGCTGCCGGGCCAGCAGGCTCTTGGCGCCCTGCAGGGTGCCGATGTCGTGGGCGATACCCTTGTAGATATCGGATTTCATGCCGCTGGTGACCTGGTTCTGCCCGACGTAGACGCGGTTTTCGTTGCGCAGCACGTCGGCCAGCAACGATTGATGCTGGCCCAGGGTGGATATCCGCGATGAAATGGTCATGGCTCTAAATCCCCGGATGCCCTAGATGGCGATCAGCACGTCGAACATCTCGCGTGCGGCGGTGATCATGCGGGCGGAGGCGTTGTAGTGGTTCTGGAAGATCACCATGTTGGCGAGTTCCTCGTCCATGTTGACGCCGGAAAGTGAACTCAGGCGGGCCTGGACCTCTTGGGTCAGCGCCTGTCGGTCGTCGCGCAAGAGGTCGGTGATGGCCGCCTGGTTGCCGAAATCCGACAGCACGGTGGCGGCAAAGGCGCTGATCTGGGTGGTGAAGGCGGCCAGATTGCCGGCCGCCTTGAAGGCGATGGCGGAGTCCTGGAGGCCCTGCATGGCGACGGCGCCGGAGGCATCGCCCTTGGAAAGCGCCGCGGTGCGCGAGATGATCTGGAACTGGGTGCCGTCGTATTGCACCGTGGTGATGCTATTGGAACCGATGTCGCCGGCGCTGAGCGCGGCGCCGTCCTGCTGGATGGCGAGGGCTGCCAGGGCGTCGATCTTCAGGGTCGCGGCGCCGGTGTTGGCCGTGGCGGCGCTGAAGGTGAAGGTGTCGCCGGCGCTCAGGCTGGTGACGTCGGGCTCGAGGTCGATGACATAATTGTTAAGCCCGGTGGCGGTGACCGGGGCCTTGTTGCCGGTGATGTCGAGGCGCGCCAGGGCCAGGTCGAAGGGGTCGCTTATGATGTCGCTGCGCACATTGACATCCTTGGCGGCTTCGGCGCGATAGCGGTCGCCGACGCCGAGCAGGTTGCTGAAGGTGATGCCGGTGCCACCGCGGTCGGTGCTGTCGCTGACCGTCACCAGCTTGTAGGTCTCGAAACCGCCGATCATGGAAATCGACAAGGCGCCGTTGCTGTCCAGGGTGACGTTGCTGATCTGCTTGCCGAAGTTGGCGGTGTTCTCCAACAGCGTGAAAATGTCGTCGAAGCTGCCGGTGTCGTCGATTTCCTTGGTGGCGTCGCTGACCGCGGCGACGATGGTGAAGGTGGCGCTCTTGACGACGTCGTTCTGGGCGTTGCGCAGCTCCAGGGTGACGACGCCGCCGGTGGTCAGGCCGTGCGCCGCCGTGACCGGCAGGCCGGTATCGAAATGCGCCTCGGTATTGGCTTCCATGACGTCGTTGAGGCCGAAGAAATGGGAGAAGCCGCGGCCCGCCCTGAGCGCCGGCGAAGTGGCGTCCTGCAGCGCGGTTATGCCGCTGGCGCCGCTGGGGGCGGCGAAGGTC
>JASLXG010000102.1 GCA_030740435.1 Alphaproteobacteria bacterium
TTTGGTCGAGAACTATTTCGCCAAGATCAAGGAATTCCGGGGCATTGCTACGCGCTACGACAAAACCGACACAAGCTATGCCGCAAACTTGAGCCTCGTCGCCACCATCATTGATTTGCGTTAATTGTCAACGGACCCTAACCGGGCCGATTGTGGCCCGGATTAGAGTGGGGTCAGGTTACGAACTGACGTTGATCGAGCCGATATGGGTCTGATCGGTGACATCGCCGCCGGCGGCGCCGGCACCGGCGCCGGCATAGGCGCCCGATCCGGCCACCGTGGGGTCGATGGGCCGGCCCGACTGCCAGGTATGGGCCGAAGCACCCGACGAGGAGCCGGCACCGGCGCCGGCACTGGCGTCACCGCCCGACTTGCCGCCCTGATCGACGCCCGCTGAACTTTGGTCACTCATTTTTTTCTTCCTGCGAGATTGGTTGTCTTCCTAGAACTCATAAGTATAGGCCGAAATTGTTGTGCAAACAAGAATCGAATTGGCTTCCGTTGTTCATTTAACCGGCTTGATCTAACGCCGCAGCACCCGTTCGGCCTTGGCCTCGTAACGCGGCAGCGTGCCCTCGGAATGGCAGACGACGCGGGCACGGATGTCGAGCCGGGCGGCGATCTGGCGGCGCACGGTTTCGGCTACGTCTTCAGGCGCCAGGCCGGAAGCGGCGGCGCACTCGATTTCCACGTCGAGTTGCTCGAGCTGCTGCTCTTCCTCGGTGATGTAGATCTGCCAGGCTTCTTTTACGGTGCCGGCGGTGGTGGCTACGATGTCCTCGATCTGGGAGGGAAAGACCATTACGCCGCGCACCTTGAGCATGTCGTCCGAGCGCCCGATGACGCGCCCGATCAGCGGCAGCCCGCGCCGCCCGCAGGCGCAGTCGAAAGGCTTGTCCGCCAGCCGCACCAGATCCCGGGTGCGCCAGCGCAGCACCGGCGAGGCCTGTTTGACGAGCGTGGTGATGAGGATCTCGCCGACCTCGCCCGGGCTCACCGGCTCCAGGGTTTGGGGATCGACGATCTCGGTCAACACGCTGTCCTCGTTGGTCAGATGGTTCTGGTCCTGGCCGTGGGAATGGGCGCAGGGCACGGCTACCACCGGGCCGCCGGCCTCGGTCGAGCCATAGAGGTCGTGGGCGCGAAAGTTTTCCGGCATGAGAGCCTCGACCTCGTCTTGAAAGGCCTTGGAGATGGCCTGGCCGCCGCAGATGCCCAACCTGAGCTGCCAGTCGCGGCGGGGATCGATGCCCCTGTCGCGGGCCAGGGTGGCCAGGTGCATGTACCACAAGAGGGTAAAGAACCCGGCCGTGTGGCCCTGATCCACCAGCCACTGGACGGCCAGCTCGCCGCGCCCCGGCCCGAGCGGGAAGTTGGTGGCGCCAAGCGCCCTGAGGCCCAGGTCCATGCTCACGCCGCCCAGCCACATGCCGCCGGTATAGCCCTGGTAGACGCGGTCCTCGGGCCCCAGCCCAATGGTCACGAAGACCCGGGCCATCTGCGCCGCCAGCAGATCCAAATCGGCATCCGTGAAGCCAAAAACGACGGGCAAGCCCGTGGTTCCCGAGGTGGCGCAGAAGCGCGCCACGTCGTACACCGGCACGGTCAGCAGGGGGTAGGGATAGCGTTCCCTGAGGTCCTCTTTCTCCAGCGTCGGCAGCGCCTTGAGGGCCTGGGGATCGGCCAGGTCGCGGGGCTCGAGGCCGGCCCGGGCGAAGTGCTGCCGCCATTCGGGGCTGGGCTCCAGGCGTTGGCCCAGCGCCGCCAGCCGGCTTTGTTGCAGCGCCAGCACGTCATCACGTTCGAGGGTCTCGAAGTCGGGATCCCGGTATGCGGCCTCGGTCATGATGCCACCCTAACCTATCGAGGTATGTTGCGTCCCTCGCCCGCCAGGGCCGCGGCGACACCGTCGAGGATGGCCTGGCGCCGGCTGCCGGGCGGGAAGATGCCCTCGATGCCAAGCTCGCGCAGCCGCGCCGTCGAGGCCGGCGTGACCACGCCGCCCACCACCACCGGCGTATTCTCGAGCCCCTTCTCGGCCAGGCGTTCAAGCAGGCGGGCCGTCAGGTAAACCGGCTCGCTGGCCAGGTAGCTCACGCCGACCACGTCGGCCGCCGTTTCGCGGGCCAGCTCGGCGACCTGTTCGGGGGTGACGTAAAGGCCGCTATAGGTGACCTCGTGGCCGTCGCGGCGCAGCCACTCGGCGACGATGGTGACGCCGTTGTCGTGGGCGTCGGTGCCCAGCTTGGCGAGAAGAATGCGTGCCATATCGGCCTCCCGTCCTATTCAGCGATCTCGAATCCGATGCCGCTACGCATGGCTGCGAAGATCTCGCCGATGGTGGCCCCGGCGGCCACCGCCTCCATCATCGCCGGCATGACGTTCTGGCTGCCCGCGGCGATCGCACCCAGGGCCTCGAGGGCCGTCTCCAGACCCGGCCGCTCGGCCTTGCGCAGCGCCCGAATGGCGGCGATCCGGGCATCGATGGTGGCGCGTTCCAACTCGAAGAACTCCGCTTCCGGCGGCTCGCTCTGGTCTTCGAAGATGTTGACGCCGACCAGCGGCCGCTCACCGTTTTCGATCTTTTCCCAATAGTCGAGGCGGGCCCGGTTGATCTCGTCCTCGATCCAGCCCGACTTGAAGACCTCGACAAAACCGCCGCGACCGTCGATGTCGGCGACCAGGGCCAGGATTTCCTGCTCCAGCCGGTCGGTGAGCTGCTCGACGAAATGTGAGCCGCCCAGTGGGTCGGCGGTTTTGACCACGTTGGTCTCGAAGGCGATGATCTGCTGGGTGCGTAAGCTGAGCTTGTGCGATTCCTCGCTGGGCAGCGCGTAGGCTTCGTCCCAGCCCGTGGTGTGCATGGACTGGCAGCCGCCCAGCACGCCGGCCAGGGTTTGCAGCGCCGCCCGCACGATGTTGTTGTGGGGCTGTTGCGCCGTCAGCGGCAGCGCCGAGGTCTGTACCGCGGTGCGAAACCAGCATGAGCGGTCCTGGTTGGCGCCAAAGCGTTCGCGCATGAGCCTGGCCCAGATGCGGCGCATGGCGCGCAGCTTGGCGATCTCCTCGAAGAAATCGATGTGGACAGCACAGAAGAAGCCGACCCGCGGTGCGAAGTCGTCGATGGCCACGCCGCGGGCCAGCAGGCGCTCGAGGTAGTCGATGGCCAGCGAGATGGCGAAGCCGGCTTCTTGGATGGCGTTCACGCCGGTCTCGCGGATGTTGTAGGCGTTGATGTTGAGCAGGTTCCAGCGCGGCATCTCGCGGGCGCAGAACTCCATCACGTCGGTGCCGACACGCAGCGCGAAGTCGACGGGGAAGAAATGCGTGTTCGACTGCATGGTCGGGCCCACCACCTGGCTCAGCGCACAGTTGGTGCAGGTGCCACGCAACTCGCTCCAGGGCACGCCGCGCTCGCGGGCGATGAGCAGGAACATGGCCACGATGACGGCCGAGGCGGGGGGACGGAAATTGAAGGTGGTTGAGACCTTTTCGATGGGAATGCCGGCCAGCAGCTGGCGCATGTCGTCCAGCGTCACCAGCGAGGTGCCCTGTCGGCCCAGATCGCCCTCGCCCAGCTCGTGGTCGTCGAGCCCGAGGTGCGAGGCCGCGTCGGGATTGATGTTGAGCCCCGTCTGGCCCTGGCCCAGCAGGTAGTGCAGGCGTTCGTTGGATTGCTCCGCCGTGCCGTAGCCCGACTGCTGGCGCCGCGTCCAGAAACGGCTGCGGTACATCTCGGGGTGGATGCCGCGGGTGAAGGGAAATTGGCCGGGCTCGGCCTCCGCCGCCCTGCCGTCGGGCCCATAGTGGGCCTCCAGCTCGAGCCCCGAGAGGGTCTTGAAGTCGTCGGGCCGTTCACCCTCGAGGTAACGCCCGAACAGGCGGTCATCTTCAGCCATCGGCTTGCTCCGGTTTGGTTTGCTTGAGGATTCCGCTCAGCGTGATCTCGGCCATCTGGGCCAGCAGGCGGTGGCGGGAGACCCGGCCCGCGGGGTCGTACCAGCCCTCCAGGCCGTTGAGCACGGCGAGCAGCGAAAAGGCCACCAGGCTGGCATCGAGGGGCTTGAAGAGGCCCGCCTTTTGGCCCCGCCGGATGACACCCCGCACCAGCTCCAGGTACTGGCGTTCCAGCACAGCGATGGCCTGTCGCGGCGCCGGCGACAGGTGATGGACCTCACGGTTGAGCAGCACCAGTTTGTGAGGTTGGCGCTGAAAGCTCGAGAAATGGTTCTCCATCACGCCCCGCAACTGGGCCACGGGATCGGCCGCCCCGGACACCGCCTGGCGGGCACCGCCGAGGATTTCGCCAATGGCGCCCTGGCAAGTGCGGAACAGCAGGTCCTCCTTGGTGGCGATATGATAATAAAGGCCGGCCGTGCTGATCTCGGCCCGGGCCGCCACGGCGCGCACACTGGTGGCGGCAAAGCCGCGGGCGGAAAAGAGCTCCGCCGCACTTTCCATTACCGCGCCCAGGCGCGTCTGACGGCCCAAGGTATCTCCCTTTTTGGCATCCTCAATTTTCAAACTTTAACGGTCGTTCACTATAGTTTCAAGCTGCCCGGTCCGACCGCCGAAGTGAAAGTTTCTCTCGTTCCCTGGCACCGATCATGCTACCCAAAAGAATAAAGGACGGGCTGGGGAAAGTTGCCAATGATCGCTGTCGGGATTTCGCTACTCGCCATCGTGGTCGCGGTGGGCACGATGATGCGCACCAGGGGCTACCAGGACAAGGCCGCCGACAATCTCCAAGGCATGCTCGTAGAGCACCGGGAAATCCTCGAACAAGAGCTCAAGCAGACGCTTTCCCAGGCCAGCGCCATCGAGGAGCGCATCGACAAGGCCGGCAAGCGCAGCGAGCGGCTGGACCAGCTTTTCCACCAGCGCGCCGAAATGGCCAAGCGCATGCACGACGAGGTCCAGGCGCTGAGCCAGAACTGCGAGGCCCTGAGGAAAAGCGCCATCCCCGCCCGCGACGGAACCTCCCTCTACTGAGGGCTTTGCCCTGTCGTTCGCGGTTTCCCCGGCGGCCGTTTGCCGGTAGGTTTTTTTGCCCGCCATCTCCGGCAGGCCTAGAGGGAAATCCGCCATGTCCGGCCACGACCGCTATCCGCAACTCTTCTCGTCCCTGGATCTCGGTTTCACGCGGCTCAAGAACCGCGCCTTGATGGGCTCCATGCATACCGGCCTCGAGGAGGCCGAGGGCGGTTTTCCGCGCCTGGCCGCCTATTTCGCCGAGCGCGCCCGCGGCGGCGTCGGCATGATCGTCACCGGCGGCATTTCGCCCAACGCCGAGGGCGGCTTCGGGGCCAAGCTCTCGAGCGTCGACGAGGTGGCCCAGCACAGGCTGATCACCGAAGCCGTTCACGGCGCTGACGCCGAGGTCAAGATCTGCATGCAGATCCTGCATTGCGGCGCACTGGCCTATAACGAAAACGCGGTTTCGCCGTCCGGCGTAAAATCGCGCATCGCCCCCCATACACCCCTTGAGCTGGACCAAGCCGGCATCCAAAAACAGCTCGACGATTTCGCGCTCTGCGCCCAACGCGCCCGGGAGGCGGGCTACGACGGCGTCGAGATCATCGGCTCCGGCGGCTATCTGCTGAGCACCTTCCTGGTCGAGAAGACCAACAACCGCACCGACGAATGGGGCGGCTCTTACCAGAATCGCATGCGTTTTCCGCTGCAGACGGTGCGCCGGGTGCGGCACGCAGTGGGGCCCGACTTCATCGTCATCTTTCGCATCGCCGCCATGGACATGCTGCAGGGCGGCATGTCGTGGGACGAAGTGGTGCTGCTGGCCAAGGAAATCGAGGCCGCCGGCGCCAGCATCATCAGCACCCATTTTACCTGGCACGAATCGGCCGTGCCGACCATCGCCACCATGGTGCCCCGGGCCGCCTTCACCTCCGTCACCGGGCGTTTGCGCAAGGAATTGACGGTGCCGTTGATCACCAGCAACCGCATCAACATGCCCGAGGTGGCGGAAGCGGTGCTGGCCAGGGGCGACGCCGACATCGTCTCCATGGCCCGGCCCATGCTGGCCGATCCTGACCTGGTGCGGAAGGCCGCCGAGGGCCGCGAGGACGAGATCAACACCTGCATCGCCTGCAACCAGGGCTGCCTCGACCACACCTTCGCAGGCCTTGAGGTCACCTGCCTGGTCAACCCGCGGGCCTGCCGCGAAACCATGCTCAGCTACGAGCCCACGAGCGAGGCCAAGACGATCGCCGTGGTCGGTGCCGGACCGGCCGGGCTGGCCTATGCCGACGTGGCGGCGGGGCGTGGTCACCAGGTCACGCTTTATGACGCGGCAGCCGAAATCGGCGGCCAGCTCAACCTGGCCAAGCGCATCCCGGGCAAGGAGGAATTCCACGAGACGCTACGCTATTTCGCCCGCGTCATCGAGCTGCGCGGCATCGACTTGCGGCTGGGCACGCGGGTCACGGCGGCCGAGCTGAAAGCCGGCAATTTCGACGAGATCGTCATCGCCACCGGCATCGAGCCCCGCCTGCCCGAAATCGAGGGCATCGACCATGAAAAGGTCTCGGGCTACATCGACGTCATCAGTGGCCGCACCAACTTGGGGCGGAGCGTGGCCATCGCCGGTGCCGGCGGCATCGGCTTCGACGTGGCCGAGCTGGTCTCGCATTCCGGCGTCTCGGCCTCACTCGACGTCGACGTCTTCGCCCGCGAATGGGGCATCGATTTCGAAAATCACCCGCGCGGCGGCGTCACCGGGGTGGAACCGGAGGTGGCGGCGGCCGAGCGCACGGTCTACCTGATGCAGCGCAAGGAGACGCCGGTGGGGCGCGGCCTGGGCAAGACCACGGGCTGGACCCACCGCCTGACGCTGGGCCGGCGCGGCGTCAAGATGATGAACGGCGTCGAATACCTGAAGATCGACGATGCCGGCCTGCATATCCGGGTGGGCGGCGAGGTCGAGGTGCTGGAGGTCGACAACGTTATCGTCTGTGCCGGCCAGACTCCGGCGCGTGGGCTCTATGACGAGCTCCGGGAGCTCGGCCTCGAGGCCAGCCTGATCGGCGGCGCCTGCGATGCCGCCGAGCTCGACGCCAAGCGCGCCATCAACCAGGCCTGCCACCTGGCGGCAGCGGTCTGACCCCGAAAACACCCGCTTCGCCCGGCAATCCTTGCCGGGCGGGGCCAAGATGATCGTGCCGAAGCGCTCTTCGGGCGCTCGCTTCAGCCCCGGCCCCAGACCTCCGAACATCGTTGTTTTCAGCGCTTTCTAGGCCTCAGGAATGATTTCCAACGGTTTGGCATAGGGCTTGCGAAGGACTGCGTGCGACCCCGTGCGATATGTCCACCGCTAGCAGGCGAGGCCCAGTCCGATGGCTATGTCAGTCAACACCAACGCCGGCGCCATGATTGCGCTGCAGAATCTCTCGAAGACCAACAAGGGTCTCGAGACCACCCAGTTGCGCGTCACCACCGGCCTCAAGGTCAACGGCCCAAAGGACGACGCCGCGACCTTCGCCATCGCCCAGAATATGCGCGGCGACATCGCCGGCATGCAGGCCGTGAAATCGGCCCTGGCCATGGGCGAGGCCACGGTCAACGTGGCCATCTCGGCGGGCAAGGCGGTTTCCGACCTGCTCATCGAGATGAAGGCCAAGGTGGTTCAGGCCAACCAGGCCGGCCTCGATACCGACTCGCGCGACGCCCTGAACAACGAATTCACCTCGCTCAGGGCCCAGCTCGACACCGTCGTGCTCAGTGCCGAGTTCAACGGCAAGAACCTGATCACCACCGGCGGCACCGCCCTGGCCGTGCTCAGCACCGTCGAAGGCAGCACCATTTCGGTCAGCGCCCAGGACATGTCGGCGACGGCGCTCGGGGCCGACCTCAACACCTCCGTGCTTACCGATTCCACCGGCGCCACGACGGCCCTTTCGGCCATCGATTCGGCCATCGTCGCGGTCTCCAACTCGCTGGCCAGCCTGGGTTCGGCGGCCAAGCGCGTCGGTATCCAGGCCGAGTTCACCATTCAGCTCGTCGACATCCTCAAGCAGGGCGTGGGCAACCTGGTGGACGCCGACTTGGCCGAGGAAAGCGCGGCGCTGCAGTCCTTGCAGATCAAGCAGCAGCTCGGCGTGCAAGCCTTGTCGATCGCCAACGCCGGCCCGCAGAGCATCCTGGCGCTGTTCGGTTAAGCGATACGCGCTAGCCTCGCTGGCCGACCGTACGGCCGGCTATGCCGGGCTTGAGACGGCCCGGCTCGGCGCCCTCGAGGTTGAAGTCGTCGAGGTCGTGGAAATCGAGCGGCGCGGTCTCGTCCAGGGTGCGAAGGCGCTCCTCCCAGGCCGCCAGCAGGGCCGCCCGTTCCTCGTCGCCGAGCCGTGCCGGGGCCGGGGCCACGAAGGGCGGCAACACGGTAAAGCCGGTGAAATTGAACATGCCGTTGTGGATCGGCCACAGCACCACATCCAGGGCGCCGCTGAGGCCGTCCTCGGCGAACTGGCTGAGCGGCCCGCCGGTGGCGAAGGAAAGCATGGCCTTGCGGCCCCGGAACTTGCCGCGGCTGTAGTTGCCGACGCCGGGGCCGTAGGCCCAGCCCTGGGCAAAAACCCGGTCGACCCAGCCCTTGAGGATGGCCGGCAGGCCGAACCACCAAAGGGGAAACTGGAAGATCAGCAGATCGGCCTTTTCCAACTTGTCCATCTCGGCCTTGAGCTCGGCCGTGAAGCCGTCTTCCCCGGCTTCGATCCTGGCGGCCCGCATCTGCTCGGCCTCCAGCCTGTCCATGAACGAAGGTCTGGTGTTCAGCGCCTGCGGCAACACCATGAAGAAGATGGCCAAAAAGACGGGCACGCAGCCGGTGCTGATCGACGGCATCAAGGTGGTTCAGGCCGGCGTGCTGCGCATCATGGAGCTGCAGCAAAAGGGCTGGGCCTACGTGCGGCCTTAAAGCATTTCAAGATTGATCCCGGCCAGCCGCTGCTGGAAAAGAAACCGCCCGCCGCGGGCAGCGGCGGGCGGTCATTTTTGGAGCGGGACCGGGGGGATCGGTCCCTCTCCCCCAAGTTCTATAGCTATGGGGTTTCTATAGGCGCTTGGGTTTCCATTTGGCCACCTGCGTCATGGCCTGAGTGATCTGCTTCTCATCGAGGCCGGCGCCGATGCGGCGGGCTTCGCTCCTGGCACGTTCGCCGATCTTGCCGCGGCTGCGCTTGGCCCCCAGCACCAGCCACTTGTAGGCCTTGACGGCATCGGCCTCGACGCCTTCGCCGCGCTTGAAGGCCAGGCCCAGTTCATATTGCGCCGGGCCGTAGCCCTGGTGCGCTGCCAGGCGGTACCAATTGGCGGCCTTGGTCAGGTCCTTGGCGACGCCGCGGCCGGTCTCGTAAAGCCGGCCCAGGCCGTATTGGGCGCGGGCGTAGCGGGACTCCGCCGCCATCATCATCAGCGAGGCCGCCAAGGCGTTGCTTTTTTTGGCGCCGCGGCCGTAGCGATGGGCCAGGCCGAGCATGTATTGGGCACTGGCCAGGCCCTGCTCGGCGGCCTTGCCGAACCATTCGGCGGCCGCGGTTTCGTCCTTTTCGACGCCGCGGCCCGAGCGATACATCAGGCCGAGGTTGTACTGCCCCTTGGGATAGCCGGCCAGGGCTGCCTTGCGGTACCAGGAGACGGCCTGTGCGGCATTCCTGTCGACGCCGCGGCCCGAGGCATAGAGCACGCCCAAATTGGTTTGGGCCCTGGCATCGCCGGTCTGGCCGGCCCGGCGCCAGTGCTGGGCGGCGATGGCGTATTCACCTCGGTCGTAGGCTTGCTTGCCGCTCTTGAAATCGGCCCGTGCCGGGCTGCCCGCGGTGCCGACGAACAAGGCCAGAATGAGCCCTAGCAATAGACGCTTCATCAGGTTCCCCAAAAGCCTTTGGCCAGATAGGTTCGATCTTCGGTGGTTCATGCCCCCGAAAGCGAAATTAATCTTTTTTGATTCCGATGTCGAGCAATACCCGGGAAAACCCTAATTATTCCCCGTCCTTTCCATGGACCGTACCAGGAAGGAAAAAAATATTAAATTTCAGTTATATAACGCAAAATCACCGAGCTGCCATGCCGTCAATGTCGTTTGATTGGCCTGCGGCAGATTGACGCATCTTAAGATTTAAGGCGCCGCAGATCGGCGGCGCTGTCGACGTCGGCCAGGCTTTCCAGGAACGCGATGGGGCGGCCCTGAAAGCCCTCGAGGGTATCGGCAAGGGCCTTTGGGCCCGACCAGCGCACGGCGGCAAAGAGCCCCGGCCGGAGCCGCGGCCGGGCCGGCCGGCGGCGCAAACCGACGAGCCAGAAACCGCCGTCGCGGGCCGGCCCGAAGACCGCCTGATGGCGGCCGAGCGCGGCGAAGGCGGCGGCCACGTGGCGCCCCTTCAGGGCCGGAATGTCGCAACCCACCAGCACCACGGGACCCGGCGGCAGGCTGACGAAGGGCCGCGCCATGCGGGCTCCCAGGTCGCCGCCGCCCTGGGCCAGGCGATCACCGGACCAGAGCGGGCCGGCGTCGAAGCCGTCGGGGGTGAGAGAGAGCCAGGTGCGCCAGCGCCGGTCATCAAGGCGGCGCAGGGTTTGGGCCAGATTGCGGCGGTAGAAACGCCAGGCCGTGACGCTGCCCACCTGGCGGGCCAGGCGGTTCTTGACGGCACCCAGGCGGGGCGCCTTGGCGAAAATTACCAGATGGCGTTGCGGATCAGCCATAAAGCCGCGCCAGCCAGGCCGGCGGCAGGCCGAGATAGTAAAGCCCGAGGCAGCTCAGGTTTCGCGAACTGCGCCAGAGATAGCCCCGGCGGTAACGTGCCGCCGAGGTCAGGGCCGGGCACTCGAACATATGCATGCGGGCTCGTCCGATGCGCCGCACCAGATCCACGTCCTCCATCAAGGGCCAGGGCCGAAAGCCGCCCAGGCGGTCGTAGAAGTCCCGGCTCAGCAACAACCCCTGGTCGCCATAGGGCAGCCCCAGAGCCCGGCAGCGCCAGGCCACCATGGCCTCCAGCCGCCGCGCCGCCGGGCCGCTATCGTCCAGCGTGAAGCGAAAGGTTGCCGCCGCTTCGCCGCCGCTGGTCATAAAAGCCGCGGCCTCATCAGTCCAGCCCCTGCCAAGCTGCGTATCGGCGTGCAAAAAGAGCAGCCAATCGGCGCTCGTGGCCTGGGCCCCGGCGGCCAACTGGCGGCCCCGGCCAGGGCGCGCCGCGACCACACGGGCACCGGCCCGGCCGGCCAGCGCCACCGTGGCATCGTCCGAACCGCCGTCCGCCACCACGATCTCGTGCAGCAACGCCGCGCCCTCCGCCAGCGCCGCCAACGTGGCGGCCAGGGTTGCAGCGGCGTCGAGCGTCGGAATGACGACAGCCAATCCCGGGGCTGATTCTGGGTGCTTTCCGCTCATGACCTGATGATAGTCCAGACCCGGCGAAGATGGGGGGCAAAGCAAATGTTCTCGAAATATTCTCGAAATGTTCTTGACTCTCCATGAGGCATCCCTAAAGTCACCCCATGCCCCGTCCCGCCAACGACGATTTCGCCCCCTCGGCCGACACCGTGCCGCCCAGCGAACGCCGCGGCCGCGGCGCCACGCTGAATCCCTCAAGCCGTTTTGCGGCCGTCCAGCGCCGGCGCGCCGATCGCCACTGGCACTACGCCAACGCCGCCACCTGGCCCGAGGGCGAAAGGCCGGTCAGCCTCCAAACCCCCAGCCTCCAAACCCAAGTCAGCGAAGAGGTCGTGCGCAGCGCCATCAGCCGCAATCACTCGCCCGACCTCGACTTCGAACAATCGTTGAATCCTTATCGCGGCTGCGAACATGGCTGTGCCTATTGCTTCGCCCGGCCCAGTCACGAGTTTCTCGACCTCTCGCCGGGGCTCGATTTCGAAACCAAACTGTGGGCCAAGCCCGGCCTGGCGGCGGCCCTGGCCGGCGAACTGGCCAAGCCCGGCTACCGCTGCCGGCCCCTGGCGCTGGGCAGCAACACGGATTGCTATCAGCCGCTGGAGGGCGAGCGCCGGCTCAGCCGCCAGGTCATCGAGTTGCTGGCCGAGTGCCGCCATCCTCTGAGCATCGTCACCAAGTCGCATCTGGTGACCCGCGACATCGATTTGCTGGCGCCGCTGGCGGCGGAGGGCCTGGTGCGGGTGGCGCTGTCGCTGACCACGCTCGACCGCCGCCTGGCGCGTAGCCTCGAGCCCCGCGCCGCGACGCCGGCCCGGCGCCTGGCCGCCATCGCCAGCCTGGCCGCCGCCGGCATCCCCACTGGCGTCATGGTGGCGCCATTGATCCCGGCGCTGACGGACTGGGAGCTCGAATCGCTGATCGAGGCGGCGGCCCGGTCGGGGGCGGGTTTTGCCGGCTGGTCGCTTTTGCGCCTGCCGGGCGCCGTCAAGGAGCTCTTCTGCCAATGGCTCGGCGCGCACCAGCCGGCCCGCGCCGTCAAGGTCATGCACCGGCTCAGGGCCTTGCGCCAGGGCCGGGCGCATGAGACAAAATTCTTCCTGCGCCACAGCGGTTCGGGCCCGGAAGCCGAGCTCATCGCCCAGCGTTTCGCCGCCGCCTGCCGCCGCCACGAATTGGCCACTGAGCCGCCGGAGTTGGAGACCGGCCACTTCCAGCCACCGTCCGCCGCCGGCCGCCAGTTCAGCCTGTTCTGATCCCAAAGCACTTCTCGCGGCGGTCTGGGTGATCGGTTAGTGTTCGCCCCCATGACGGCAGACGGCAACAAATCCGGCATCTTGGTGATGATTCTGGCCATGTTCGTGCTGGCCTCGATGGATGCCATTTCCAAGTACCTGGTGGCGATTTACGAGGTGCCGCAGATCCTTTGGATCCGAGCCCTGGTCTTCGTCGTCTTCGCCGTCGCCGTGGCCCGGCCGCGGCATCTGCGTAGGGCGTTCAAATCGGCCCGGCCGGGGCTGCAGATCGGGCGCTCGCTGATCCTGGTGTGCGAAACCGCCATCTTCATCGTGGCCTTTCGCTATCTGCCGCTGGCCGATGTCCATGCCGTGGCCGCCCTGGCGCCGCTGATCGCCACGGCGCTGGCCATTCCGCTGCTCGGCGAACGCGTCGGCGCGCGGCGCTGGACGGCCGTGGCGATGGGTTTCGTCGGCGTTGTCATCATCATCCGGCCGGGCCTCGGCGTCTTCCACTGGACCGCTTTGCTGCCGCTAGTGGCGGCTTTTTTCTGGGGCCTCTATCAGGTCCTGGTACGCCTGGTCAGCGCCCACGACGGGGCTGCCACGACGACGCTATACACGGCCCTGGTGGCGGCCTTGGCCTGGAGCGGGGTGAGCCTTTACCAGGGTCACTGGCAGGCCCCGGACGCTGTTGGCTGGGGCCTTTTGCTGCTGCTCGGCCTGATGGCCTCGCTGGCCCATTTTCTCGTCATCAAGGCGCTCGAACTGGCCCCGGCCTCGGTGCTGCAGCCTTTCGGCTACACGCTCATGCTGTGGGCCGTGGTCATGGGCTACCTGGTGTTCGACCATATCCCCGATGCCTTGACGCTCGCGGGCGCCGCCATCGTGGTGGCCAGCGGCCTCTATGCGCTTTATCGCGAGAGCGCGGCTCACGATGCCCGACCTCAGCCTTGAAGCCGCCGCCGGCGGTGTCGTGGCGGTTGCCCAATTGTGAACCGTGCGCTATCCAGAGGACCCGTTGAAATTCCTGACCGAAGAGACATGTTGGATTGACTGCAATATACCACATCACCCATGTCAGAAATTTGCCGGGGATGCTCCGTGAAGGCGGATTGTGGTGTGATGCAGAACGTTTGGCGCGGCGGTTGGGAAGCGTGGGAATCGCCCATCAGCACATCAAGGAACGGCGGGCGCGAAAGGTGGTGCCGGTAGCTTCCGGAGGTACCCTCGCCGATTATGTGCCATTCTATTTTGCGCCACGCTCACCCATGCTCTTTGCGATTCACAAGGGCGCTGTCGAAGATTACCGGGAAAGCCAGAGGGAAATCCTACACCTCGTGAGTAGCATAGACGCCGTTCAGCCTGGCGGTTCGCCTTGGTGTTTCACCGACGGTCATGCCGAAATGCTCTCTTCCTTTTCAGACGACCTCGAGGATCTTGACGAGTACGTCGATTGGCCGATCATGCGCGCTCACTATTGGGCGGACACCGCAGACGACAATGACCGAAAACGTCGCCGCCAGGCTGAATTCCTTGTTCATCGCTTTTTCCCTTGGGCCGCAATTTCTGAGATCGGCGTGGTCGATGATGAAATGGCGATGACCGTGTCGGATCAGCTTGACGGTTCTGCAAATATTCCTGCAGTGAACATACAGCGATCATGGTACTATTGATTTAGGAGATGGCCGGTGATCGAATTGAAACGCGGGAACCTTCTGGAGGCGGACGCTGAGGCGTTGGTCAACACCGTCAATACGGTGGGGGTGATGGGGAAGGGAATAGCCCTCCAGTTCAAAAAGGCCTTTCCCGATAATTTTCAAGCCTATAAGGCCGCGTGTGACTCTAACGTGGTAGAGATCGGTCGTATGTTCGTGTTCGACCGGGAAACTATGATCAATCCGCGCTTCATCATCAATTTTCCCACTAAACGACACTGGAGGGCCAAGAGTCGACTGGCCGATGTTGACGTGGGGCTTCGGGCTTTGGTGGCAGAGGTGCGGTCGCGCAAGATAAGATCGATTGCTGTTCCTCCCCTGGGGGCAGGTCTGGGAGGCCTGCGATGGTCTGATGTGCGGACAAGGATCGAGCAAGCCTTCGCCGATTCGCCGGATGTGAACGTAATGCTCTACGAACCGGCTGGCGCACCTCCTCCGGACAAAATAATTGTTCGCACCAAGAAGCCACGCATGACACGCGGCCGTGCAGCACTTATCGGTTTGATGGACCGCTACATGGTCCCTGGATATGGCTACTTGCTCTCGCTGCTAGAAATTCAAAAGCTTGCCTATCTGCTGCAAGTCACCGGCGAACCGCTAAGGTTGAATTTTGTCAAAGAGCGCTACGGACCATACGCGGACAATCTTCGGCACGTGCTGAGCCATCTGGAGGGGCACTATTGCCAGGGGTTCGGTGACGGCCGCAACAGTCCGGATACGCCCATGCGGTTGCTTGAGGGCGCCGCCGATGCGGCCGAAAAGTTTCTGGTCCGCCAGTCCGAAATCAAAAAACGTTTTGATCGCGTCACGCAAGTCATCGAGGGTTTCGAGACGCCATATGGAATGGAGTTGCTGGCCAGCGTGCATTGGGTGGCAAACGATAATCCCCGGGCGGCGCTGGACCCCGAAATCGCCGTCGCGGATATTCTTGACTGGAGCGACCGCAAACGCAGGATGATGAAACCACGGCACATCCGAATTGGTTGGGACCGACTTCGGGAACAAGCGTGGATCTGAAACCCGTTGGCGGGTGATCGTGGCAGCGAGTGCCAGCGGCCTCTATGCGCTTTATCGCGAGAGCGCGGCTCACGATGCCCGACCTCAGCCTTGAAGCCGCCGCCGGCGGTGTCGTGGCCGGCGTCGACGAGGCCGGCCGCGGGCCCTGGGCCGGGCCGGTGGTGGCGGCGGCGGTGATCCTCGACACAGGCCGGGTGGCGCCGGGCATCGACGATTCCAAGCGCTTGAAAAGGCCCCGGCGCGAGGAACTGGCGGCAGCCATCCGGGCCAGTGCCCAGGTCGGCTTGGGCTTGGCCTCGGTGGCCGAGATCGATGCGCTGAACATCCTGGCCGCCACCATGTTGGCCATGCGCCGCGCCGTCGACGATCTGCCGCGCCAGCCCGACCTGGCCCTGGTCGACGGCAACCGGGCGCCCGAGCTGGCCTGCAGCGTAACCACCGTGATCAAGGGCGACGGGCTGTCGCTCTCCATCGCCGCCGCCTCGATCGTTGCCAAGGTGGCCCGCGACGCCATGATGGCCGAGCTCGACCGGGCCTGCCCGGGCTACGGCTGGCAAGGCAACATGGGCTACGGCACCGCCGAGCACCGCGCCGCGCTCGATCGCCTGGGTCCCACGCCGCACCACCGGTGTTCCTTCGCGCCGGTCCGCCGGGCACTTGATACGGTTCAGGACAAATAACCCTAAGGCCTTGAATCTAAATGGACTCTTGACGCGAGGGGCGGCTTGACTCATGCTGCCGGCGATGCCGCGAGAGACAACCGATGGCCTGCCGGTCGATGCCATCCTGGAAGGTGACTGCGTCGAGCTGATGCAAGGGCTGCCCGAGCGTTCGGTGGACCTGGTATTCGCCGATCCGCCCTACAACCTGCAGCTCAATCAGGATCTGCACCGGCCCAACAACAGCCGCGTCGACGGGGTCGACGATGCCTGGGACCGCTTTGCCGATTTCGCCGCCTACGATGACTTCACCGTGGCCTGGCTGACGGCGGCGCGGCGCCTTCTCAAAGACCACGGTACGCTCTGGGTGATCGGCAGCTATCACAACATCTTCCGCGTCGGCAGCCGATTGCAGGACCTGGGGTTCTGGATCCTCAACGACGTCATCTGGCGCAAGACCAACCCCATGCCGAATTTCCGTGGCCGGCGCTTCACCAACGCCCACGAGACCCTGATCTGGTGCAGCAAGGGGCGTGAGGCGCGCTATACCTTCAACTACGACGCCATGAAGGCGCTCAACGACGATCTGCAGATGCGTTCCGACTGGCTGCTGCCCATCTGTTCGGGTGGCGAACGCCTCAAGCTGGGTGGCCACAAGGCCCACACCACGCAAAAGCCCGAAGCGCTCTTGCACCGCGTCATCCTGGCCGCCTCGCAGCCCGGCCAGGTGATCCTCGATCCCTTCTTCGGCAGCGGCACTACCGGCGCCGTGGCCAAACGCCTGGGTCGGCACTACATCGGCCTCGAACGCCAGCCCGACTACATCAAACTGGCGAGGCAGCGCCTGGCCCGGGTGATACCGGCCGATGGCGAAAGCCTGGTGGTGACGCCATCCAAACGCAACCTGCCGCGCGTGCCCTTCGGCCAGGTGGTGGAGCGCGGCCTTTTGTCGCCGGGCGCGTTGCTCTTCGACCAGCGCCGCCGCCACGCCGCCAAGGTGCGGGCCGACGGCACCCTCGTGGTCGACGGGGCCAGCGGCTCGATCCACCAGATCGGCGCCCACGTCCAGGGCGCCCCGGCCTGCAACGGCTGGACCTTCTGGCATTTCGAATCGGACGACGGCCTCAAACCCATCGATCTGCTACGCCAACGCATCCGCGCCGAAACCCCCTGAGGGGGCGCTTTAGTTTTTCTGCGCCAGGTTGGCTACTTTCTTCATCAGGGTGGGGAGGGCGTGTTGCTCGAACTCGGCGGGCTTGCACCAGAGGCCTTCGAGGTCGGCGTTGGGGCACTCGCCCGCCAGCACCATCAATTCCAAGCGAAAATGCGTGAAGCCGTGCGCCACCTGGCCCGGTCGGCGCCAGCGGCTTTTGAGCGGCCCCTGGCGGCGCGCCTGGGCTGGGCTCCAGGCGGCCTGGCGCCACGATGTCGTGGGAAAGCCCATCATGCCGCCCAAGAGGCCATCATCGGGGCGCCGGCGCAGCAGCACGCGGCCCGCGGTGTCGCTGATCCAGAAGGCCACGCCGTGGCGCAGCGGCCGGGCCGCGCGCGGACTGCGTTTGGGAAGCTCGCCCGCCACACCTTGCCGCCGGGCCAGGCAATCGGCTTGCCAGGGGCAGGCCGGGCAAGCCGCCGCCCGTGGCCGGCAAATCGTCGCCCCCAGGTCCATCAGGGCCTGGGCATAGTCGCCCGGCCGCCGCTCGGGCGTCAGCCTCCGGGCCAGTTCACGCAAGCGGGGCTTGGCGCCGGGCAGGGGATCGCTCACCGCATGCAGCCTGGCCATGACGCGCTCGACGTTGCCGTCGACCACCGTGGCCGGGCGGTCGAAGGCGATGGCGGCGATGGCGGCGGCGGTGTAGGGGCCGATGCCGGGCAGGCGCAAAAGCTCCGCTTCATCTTGGGGAAAGCCACAAGATTTACCCCGGGCCGCCAGTTCCTGGGCGCACTTGTGCAGATTGCGGGCGCGGGCGTAGTAGCCCAGCCCGGCCCAGGCCGCCAGCACCTCGTCGCGCTCGGCCGCGGCCAGCGCCGCCAGCGTCGGCCAGCGCTCGAGAAAGCGCCGGTAATAGTTGGTCACCGTCGCCACCGTGGTTTGCTGCAACATGATCTCGCTGAGCCAGACGGCATAGGGATCGGCGGGATCCCCACGCCAGGGCAACCGGCGGCCGTGGCGGTCGTACCACTCGAGCAGACGGCGGGCCAGTTGGCCAGGGTCGGGGCGGGGGCTCATGTCTTCAGGCTACACCTTTCCGTCGCTATCGTTGGTCTTGGCGGCGTGACGCAGTCGCCGAATGGGCGCACAATAGGCCCATGAGAGCCAAACGCACGGGCCGCGGACCGCGACGGCTGCAGGGCATCCTGTCGGCCATCACCGCGCCCGCCATGCGCCGCCAGGGTTTCGCCCGGGCCGAGGTGCTGTCGCGCTGGGCCGAGATCGTCGGGCCCGAGCTGGCCGCCGGTTGCCAGCCCGAACGCCTTGTTTTTAAACGCGACGGCAGCGGCGCCACGCTCAAGGTTCGGGTCGAGGCCGGCCTGGGGCCCGAGATACAGCACCGCTCACCGGCCATCATCGAACGCATCAACGGCTATTTCGGCTATCGCGCGGTGCAGGCGCTAAGCCTGATCCAGGCACCGCTGCAAACCGCGGCAAGGCGCCCCGGCGGGCCGCCAGCCGACGGCGACGACCCGGCCGAACCCCGCCAGCCCGGACTCAAGGGCGCCCTGGCGGCGCTGGGCCGGCGCATCAAAGCGGCCGAGCGCCGGGATCAATCCTGAAATGCCGCCCGGGCGCCTTTTTGGCTCCCACGACGGCTTGTGCGGCAAATGGCGAGTGCCTATACTTGCCACAACATCTTGTGGGTGGGAGAACATGTTTACGCTAATTAAGGCATGCTTGCGCTTCGCGGCGCCGGGTTCTCTGGTTTTGCTGCTGGCTCTGGCCACGGCCGGTGCCGCGCCCCTCAGCGGCAAGGAGGAGATGGCCATCGGAGCCGCCGAGGCCCCGGTGACGGTCATCGAGTATGCCTCCATGTCGTGCTCCCATTGCGCCCATTTCCACATCGAAACCTTGCCGGCGTTGAAGGAAAAGTACATCAACACTGGCAAGCTGCGGCTGGTGTTCCGCGAGTTTCCCCTCGACCGCACCGCCTTCTGGGCCGCCATCCTGGCGCGCTGCAGCGGCGAGAAGCGCTTTTTCGGCTTCATCGACCTGCTCTTCCGCCAGCAAAAGAAATGGTCGCACTCGCGCGATCCCCTGGCCGAGCTGAGCCAGGTCGGGCTGATGGGCGGCGTCGGCAAGAAAGACTTCGAGGCCTGCCTCAAGAACGCCGATCTGGGCAACGCCATCCTCGCCACCCGCCTGGCCGGCGAGCAGAAGCACAAGATCCAATCGACGCCGAGCTTCGTCATCGGCGGCAAGACCCAGCCCGGCGCCCCGACGCTGGAGCAATTCGACGAGCTCCTGAAACCTCTGCTCAAGTAACCGACCGGAGCCCTTCGTGCACTTCACCCGCCTTCGCCTCGCCGGCTTCAAGTCCTTCGTCGAGTCCACCGAGCTGACCATCGAGCCCGGGCTGACCGGCGTCGTCGGCCCCAACGGCTGCGGCAAGTCGAACCTCATCGAGGGCTTGCGCTGGGTGATGGGGGAGACCTCGGCCAAGAAGATGCGCGGCGGCGCCATGGACGACGTCATCTTCAACGGTACCACGGCACGGCCGGCCCGCAACATCGCCGAGGTCTCGCTGCTGCTGGACAACGCCGGGCGCGACGCCCCGGCGGCCTACAACGGCGGCGACGAGCTCGAGATCGTGCGCCGCATCGAGCGCCAATCGGGCTCGGGCTATCGCATCAACGGCGACGACGTGCGGGCTCGCGACGTGCAGCTTCTGTTCGCCGACCTGGCCACCGGCGCCCACGCCACGGCGCTGGTCAGCCAAGGCCAGATCGGCGCCCTGATCGCCGCCAAACCGGTCGAGCGCCGTCGCATTCTGGAAGAGGCGGCCGGCATCACCGGGCTCCATTCGCGCCGCCATGAGGCCGAGCTCAGACTGCGCGCCGCCGAGAACAACCTGGAACGCCTGGACGACGTCATGGCGGCCATGGAGGACCAGTTGCGCGGCCTCAAGCGCCAGGCCCGCCAGGCCACGCGGTACCGCAACCTCTCGGGGCACATCCGCCGCGCCGAGGCCATGCTGCTTTACCTGCGCTGGCGCCAGGCCGAGACCTCGGCCGTTGCTGCCCGCCAGCGCTTGGCTCAGGCCACCAGCCAGGTGGCCGACTTGACCGCTGCCGCCGCCGCCGCCTCGACGGCCCAGGCCGCTGCCGCCGAAGCGCTGCCGCCGTTGCGCCAGGCCGAGGCCGAAAGCGCTGCCCGGCTGCACCATCTGGCGGTCACCCGCGATGGCCTCGAGGCCGAAGAGGCGCGCGCCCGTGAGGCCAAGGCGGCGCTCGAGGCGCGGCTCGGCCAGATCGCCGGCGACAGCCAGCGCGAGAAATCCTTGCTTGGCGATGCCGCCGACAACATGGGCCGCCTGGAGAGCGAAATTCAAGCCCTCGAGCTGGCCCGTGACGGCGAGGCCGAGGCCAGGGCGGCGGCCGAGGCCCAGGTGAGCGAGAGTGCCGGCCGGTTGGCCGAACGCGAGCAGGCGCTGGACGAAGCCAACCGCCAGGCCGCCGAGGAGGCCGGCCGGCGGCGCAGCCTGGCCGCCGAGATGGCCGAAATCGCCGGCCGCGGCGAGCGCCAGCAGGCCCGGCGCGACGAATTAATCGAGGAACGCGAGGCCCTGGCCGCGGGGGATGGTCCGGATGATCCCGAGAGCTCCGGCGACGCCGCCGTGGCCCAGGCCCGGGCCGCCGCCGCTGCCGCCCGCGAGAGAGCCGACGGCGCCGAAGCGGGCCGGCTGCGGGCCCAGGAGAGCGAGGCGGCGAGGCGCGAGGAATTGCACCGGGCGGAAACCGCGTACGGCCGCAACGAGGCCGAAGCCGCGGCCCTGGGCCGCCTGCTGGCGGTTGCCGATGACGAGCTCTGGCCGCCGCTGATCGACGCCGTCAACGTCGAGCCGGGCTTTGAAACAGCGCTCGGTGCGGCGCTCGGTGACGAGCTCGGTTATTCGGCCGACGCCGGGGCGCCGGTGCATTGGCTCGAGTTGCCGCCCTACGACGAGACCCAGGCGCTGCCCGCGGGGGCCCGGCCGCTCGGCGATTTCGTCTCCGCCCCGCCGGCCCTGGCCCGCCGCTTGTCGCAGATCGGTGTGGTCAAGAGCGCCGCCGGTGCCAAGCTGCACTCCGAGCTCGCGCCCGGCCAACGTCTGGTCGCACGCGACGGCGCGCTGTGGCGCTGGGACGGCTTCACGGCCGCCGCCGACGCTCCCACCGCCGCCGCCACGCGCCTCGCCCAGCGCAACCGCCTGGACGAGCTCGAAGAGTCCCTGGTGGCTGAACGCCAAGGCCTGGACGAGGCCCGCGAGAGCCATGCCGTGGCGGCCGAGGAACTGGCCGAGCAAAGCCGTGAAGCGGCCAGCGCCCGGGCCCGGGCGCGCGAGGCCGAGGACCACTTGCGCAGCCAGCAGGAAAGCCACGCCGCGGCCCTCCAGGCGCGGGCGGCGCTCCAGGCCCGCCTGGCTGCCGCCGGCGAGGCCCTGACCGAGCTCGACCGCGACCTCGAGGAAGGCGCCGGGCGCCGGGCCGAGGCCGAGGCCGCGCTGGCCGCCTTGGCGCCGCCAGAGGCCGCCGGCGAGGCCATCGAGGAGTTGCGTAATGCCCTGGTGATGACGCGCGAGAGCCATGCCGAGGCCCGCGCCAGCCGTGACGCGCTGGTTGCCGAGAGCCGCAACCGCGACGCCCGCTCCGTCGCCATGGCTAGCGAGATAGAGACCTGGAGCCGCCGCCGGGCTGCCGCCGAGAGCCAGATCGCGGCCCTTGACGAGCGCCACGGCGCGGCCGAGAAAGAATTGGCGGCGCTGGCCGAGCGGCCCGATCAGATCGCCCACGAACGGGCCCAATTGTTCGAGCGTATCAAAGCCGCCGAGACCGAGCGCGACGGCGCCGCCGACGCTTTGGCCCGGGCCGAGGCCGAACTGGCCCAGGCCGACAGGGCGGTGCAGGGGGCGAACCAGAACCTGGCCACGGCGCGCGAGGAAAGGGTGCGCATCGAGGCCCAAGTCGGCCAGGCCGAACAGCAGCAGACGGACGTCGCCGAGCGCATGCGCGAGACGCTTTCCTGCACGCCGGCCGAGGCGCCCGAGATCGCCGAGCTCAAGAATCCGGACGATTTGCCCGAGATCGAGCCTACCGAGAACCGCCTCGAACGCCTCAAGCGCGAGCGTGACAACATGGGCCCGGTCAACTTGCGCGCCGACGCCGAGGCGGCCGAGATCGGCGAGCGCCTGGAAACCCTGAACACCGAACGAGCCGACCTGGTGGCCGCCATCGCGCGGCTGCGCCAGGGCATCGCTAGCCTCAACCGCGAGGGCCGCGAGCGCCTGCTGGTCGCCTTCAAGCAGGTCGACGAGCATTTCCAGGCGCTGTTTGAGCGCCTCTTCGGGGGCGGCCAGGCCCATCTGGCGCTGACCGAATCGGAGGATCCGCTGGAGGCCGGACTGGAGATCATGGCCAGCCCGCCAGGCAAGCGCATGCAGGTGATGTCGCTTTTGTCGGGCGGCGAACAGGCACTGACGGCGCTGGCGCTCTTGTTCAGCGTCTTTCTCACCAACCCGGCGCCGATCTGCGTTCTCGACGAGGTCGATGCGCCGCTCGACGACGCCAACGTCGAGCGTTTCCTGGGGCTGGTCGAGGAAATCGCCCAGGCTTCCGAGGTGCGTTTCCTCATCGTCACCCATAACCCGCTGACCATGGCGCGCATGGACCGGCTGTTTGGCGTCACCATGACGGAACGCGGGGTGAGCCGCCTGGTGTCGGTCGATCTGGGCCGCGCCGAGCACTTACGAGCCACCGCCTGAGCACTGACGGAGTGCGGTTTTATTAATATTTTTCAATAACTTACTGCATCTGCACCAAGGCTTGACAGGGCACCTTCCATGCCCCTATTGTTCACCCGGTTTCGAGGCGGTCGGAGCCCTATCGGGGCGGCCGGCTCGAGTTTCAACGGGCGAGATTTCTGGCCAGATTTCCATGAGCGGCGAGGGGCAGCCTCCCAGCCTGAAAGGCCTGGATGCCCGTTTGCGCCAAGCCCGGCAGAAGGGCCGGCCACGAGACGACCAGGTGGCCCCGGTGGCGGCGCCGGGGATGGCACTGGGTCAGGCCATGCGGCTGGCGGTCGAGATGGTTTCGGCCCTGCTGGTCGGCGGCGGTTTGGGTTGGTTCCTCGACGGCTGGCTGGAGACGCGGCCGTGGTTGTTGTTGTTGTTTCTGCTGCTCGGCGCGGCGGCCGGTACTTTGAACGCCTATCGCGCCGCCATGCGCCTGACGCCGGGGTTCGGTTTCCAGGCTGACGGAGAAGGCGGAGCGGAGCACGAAGATTAAGGATTAGGTCCGGTGGCGGAACAGCACAGCCCTCTCACGCAGTTCGAGATCAAGCGCCTGGTCGAAATCGATATCGCCGGCCTGGATGTCTCGTTCACCAATTCTTCGTTGATGATGGTGATCGTGCTGGTGCTGGTGACGGCGCTGCTGACCCTTAGCATGCGGGGCCGCGCCATGGTGCCCGGCCGCTGGCAATCGATCGCCGAGCTGAGCTACGAATTCATCGCCAACATGCTGCGCGAAAACGTGGGATCCCAGGGGCGCCAGTATTTCCCCTTCGTCTTTACGCTGTTTATGTTCATCGTCACCAGCAACCTCTTGGGCCTGTTGCCCTATTCCTTCACCGTCACCAGCCATATCGTCGTCACCTTCGCCCTGGCCATCGTCGTTTTCCTCGGCGTCACGGTGATCGGCCTGATCAAGCACAAGCTCCACTTCTTCAGTTTTTTCGTGCCCAAGGGCGTGCCCATGGCGCTGATCCCGATCCTGGTGCCGATCGAGGTGATCTCCTACCTGGCGCGGCCGGTCAGCCTGTCGCTCCGGCTGTTCGCCAACATGATGGCCGGGCATACCCTGCTCAAGGTGTTCGGCGGCTTCGTCGTGGTGCTGGGCATCTTCGGCGTGGCGCCGCTCCTGTTCGTGGTGGCGCTTTATGCCCTGGAGTTGATCGTCGCCGTGCTGCAGGCCTATGTCTTCACCATTCTTACCTGCCTCTATCTCAACGACGCGCTGCACCTGCACTAGCGGCCGGGCGCGAATTCCCTTCATTCATCTGGTATCACAGGAACTAAAGGACCAATGGAAATGGAAACGGAAGCTGCCAAGCAGATCGGTGCCGGACTGGCTACCATCGGCCTCGCCGGGGTCGGAGTCGGTATCGGAAACATCTTCGCCAGCTACGTCGCCGCGGGCATCCGCAATCCGGCGGCGGCACCGGGCATGTTCGGCCAGGTGCTGCTGGGCTTCGCCCTGACCGAGGCCGTGGCGCTCTACGCCCTGGTCATCGCCTTCTTGATCTTGTTCGGCTAGCAGCGCGGGCTCGAACCGGGCGCGGGCAATATGCCGCAACTCGTCGTCAGCGACTTTTCGTCCCAGCTGATCTGGCTGGTCATCACTTTCGTGGTGCTCTATTTGATTCTCTGGCGGGTGGCGCTGCCGCGCATTGCCGAGGTCATGGACGAGCGCCAGCGCCGCATCACGGACGGCCTGGAAGAGGCGGAGCGACTCAAGGCCGAGGCCGAGACAGCCATCCAGGAATACGAAACCGCCTTGGCCCAGGCCCGGGCCAAGGCCCACGACACAGCCACTCTGGCCCGCGACCGGGCGGCCCGGGAGGTCCAGGCCCGGCGCGCCGCCTTGCAGGCCGAACTGGCCACCGAGATGGCGGCGGCCGAGGCCCGCATCGCCGAGAGCCGCCAGGCGGCGCTGGCCAACCTGCGTGATGTGGCCATCGAGACGGCCCAGGCCGTCACCGCTCGGCTGATCGGCGCAGAGCCCAGCGCCGCCGCCGCCGCCGCGGCGGTGAATGGCGAGCTGGAGGGCCGTTAGATGTTCGATGCCGCCTTTTGGGTCGCCGTCGCCTTCGTCGCCTTTTGCGCCATCCTGGCCAAGTTCGCCTACAGGCGCATCATCGACGCCCTGGATGCCCGGGCCCGGGCCATCTCCGACCAGCTCGACGAAGCCGCCAGGCTGCGCGAGGAAGCCCAGGCGCTGTTGGCCAGCTACCAGCGCAAGCAGCGCGACGCCATGCAGGAAGCCGAGGACATCATCGAGCACGCCAAACAGGAGGCCGAACGCCTGGCCGCCGAGGCCGAAGTTACCCTGGAGGCCGAGGTCAAGCGGCGCGGCGAGCTGGCCCAAGCCAAAATCGCCCAGGCCGAGGCCCAGGCCCTGAAGGAAGTGCGTCACTCAGCCGTCGAGATTTCGCTACGCGCCGCCGAAACCCTGATCAAGCAGAACCTAGAGCGTTTCAAGTTTGCTTGAATCCATACCCTGAATTCAGGAAGTAGTTTGCGCATTCCTGTGGTGGGAAGTCATCGATGAGATCGGCGATGGTTTGCCACAGCTCCTCGATGGTTCGGGCGGAGGCCTTTCGAAGGA
>JASLXG010000103.1 GCA_030740435.1 Alphaproteobacteria bacterium
CTTCGAAAGGCCTCCGCCCGAACCATCGAGGAGCTGTGGCAAACCATCGCCGATCTCATCGATGACTTCCCACCACAGGAATGCGCAAACTACTTCCTGAATTCAGGGTATGGATTCAAGCAAACTTGAAACGCTCTAGCCGCCCGCTCCCCCTCCCAACCACCCATCAATGGTACCCTGTGGGTGGTTGGGAGGGGGAGCGGGCGGTCAGGCCGCACTTAACAACCAGGGTGGTTGGGAGGGGGAGCGGGTGGCCGGGCACCGGCGCGACAGCGCCGTCCGCACGACAACCCGCGACATGGTTGACATGGCGGGGGACCGGAACTATGGTCCCGCGTCCCCGACAGCCGCCCACCCCACCACAGAGACGCAAGCGCACGTCAACTACGATTGTGGGACTGAACATATATGCAAATTCTGGTAAACGGTAAACAGCTCGACATCGGCGAGGCCCTGCGCAGCCATGTCGAAGACCGCCTGACCAGCGGCGTCAACAAATACTTCTCCAATCCCATCGATGCCCACGTCGTGTTGTCGCGTGAGGGGCACAGTTATCGCACCGATTGCTCGGTGCACGTGGGTGCCGGCATCACCGTGCAGGGCCACGCCACGGGCGACGAGATCTATGCCTGTTTCGATGCCGCCGCCGAGCGCGTGGAGAAGCAGCTCAGGCGCTACAAACGGCGGCTGCGCAGCCACCACAAGAATCCGTCCGAGCTGCGCACGGCGCCCTATTACGTGATCTCGCCCGAAGACGAGAGCATCGAGGATCCCAAGAACGGGCAACCGATGATCATCGCCGAGACCACCACCGATATTCCCACCACCACGGTCAGCGAGGCGGTGATGCGCATGGACCTGGCCGACCGGCCGGTGTTGATGTTCCACAACAGCGCCCACGGCGGCCTCAACGTGGTCTACCGGCGGTCCGACGGCAACGTCGGCTGGATCGATCCGAACAACCCGCCAGCGGCCTGAGGGAGCCAGCATGGAACTCGCCCAATTGCTGTCATTGGACGGCGTCGTCGCCAACCTCAAGGCGGGCAGCAAAAAGCAGGTGTTGCAGGAGCTGTCCGGGCGCGCCGCCGAGGTCACCGGCCTCAGTGAAAGGGCCATTTTCGACGTGCTGCTGGAGCGCGAGCGCCTGGGCACCACCGGTGTCGGCAATGGCATTGCCATACCCCACGGCAAGCTGGCCGAGCTCGAACGCTTGCACGGCCTCTTTGTCAAACTGGAGCGGCCGGTCGATTTCGACGCCGTCGACGACGAGCCGGTGGATCTGGTGTTCCTGCTGCTGGCTCCGGAATCGGCCGGTGCCGACCACCTCAAGGCCCTGGCCTGGGTGTCCAGGTTGCTGCGCGACAAGACGGTGTGCGAAAAGCTGCGCGGCTCCGACGAGGACGACGCGCTGTTCGCGCTGCTCACCGATTCCGCCGCCCCCCACGCCGCCTGACCTATTCCCTCTAAAGACAAGGTCCGACGATCGGTTATGATCGCCGGCCATGAGGTTTTGGCTCCTTAGCGGATTCCTTGCCGTTGCCGCGGTTCTGGCCGTGGTTTGTCGGTCAGCCGTGGCGGCTGAGCCGCCGGCCCCCATGCTGGGCTTGCCGCTCGACTGCCCGGCCGGAAAAAGTTGTCCGGTGCGCAACTACGTCGACCATGATGCCGGCCCGGGCGTCGCCGACTACAGCTGCGGCGCACTCAGCTACGATGGCCACAAGGGCAGCGATTTCGCCGTCCACGACCCCGCCCTGGTGCGCCGCGGCGTGGCCGTGCTGGCGGTGGCCGCCGGCCGGGTGCTGCGGCTGCGCAACAGCGAGCCCGACCACATCCTGGGCCAGCCCCTTGATCGCCGCCGCTTTGCCGGCCGCGAGTGCGGCAACGGCGTCGTCATCGACCACGGCGGCGACTGGCAAAGCCAGCTTTGCCACCTGCGCCGGGGCAGCATCACGGTGCGGCCGGGTCAAAGCCTGGCGGCCGGCCAGCAGCTCGGCCTGATCGGTCTTTCCGGCAAAAGCGAATTCCATCACGTCCACCTGGTGCTGCGCCACCGGGGCGAGGTGGTCGATCCCTTTGTCGGGCGCCGTGGCGCTGGCACTTGCGGCGATACCGGAGCCGCGGGCGGCAAATCACCTTCGCGCTCCGCCCTGTGGCAACCCGCCCTGGCGGCCCGCCTGGGCTATGTCGCCAGCGGCCTGATCGCGACAGGCTTTAGCCCCCAGGTGCCCAAAATGGCCGAGGTGGTGGCCGGCGGCCAGCGCCACACGCGGCTCGGCCGCCAGGCGCCCAACCTGGTCTTTTGGGTGCTGATCTACGGCCGTCACCCCGGCGACCACGAGTTCCTGCGCTTCCTGGGCCCCGATGGCGCCGTCATTGCACAGGCGCGAGGCGGCCCCGTGACACGGCACAAGGCGCGCTGGTTCAAGTTCATCGGCAAGCGCGGCCGGCGCCCCTGGGCGGCGGGAACCTACGTCGGCGAATACCGGCTGCTGCGGCTCAGGGGCCAGAGCCTGCGGGAGGTGCTGAAAGTAGACCGCAAGCTGGAAGTGCGTTGAAGGGCTATTCCACGTCGATGGCGGTGGTCTTGGATTGGCCGCCGCCCTGGCGGATCTCGATGCTGCGGCTTCGCACCTTGGGCTCGGGCCGTACCAGGGTGATGTGCAAAAGCCCGTCCTCGAGGTCGGCGCCCTCGACCTCGATGCCCTCGGCCAGCAGGAAGGTGCGCTGGAACTGGCGGGCGGCGATACCGCGGTGAAGATAGACACGGTCGTTGTCGTCGCGCTGGCGGCCGCGCACGATGAGCTGGTTTTCCTCCACCGTGAGCTCCAGGTCGCCGGCACCGAAGCCGGCCAGGGCCAGGCTGATGCGCATGCCATCCGGGCCGGTCCGCTCGATGTTGTAGGGCGGATAGCCCTCGCCATCGGCCTTGCTCAGGCGGTCCAGCGTGCGTTCGAGGTGTTCGAAGCCGAGCAACAGCGGGCTATTGAACAGCGATACCCTGGTCATGCGAGCGATCTCCTCCATTCGCCGGCCAGCAAGGCCTTGATCTTATCCGCGCCAGCATGGAACAAAGGGCACCCGGGGCACAAGAGAGCGAAAGGAGCCATCGTGGCGGCGACGGAGAACGACCTGACTATCGGTATCGTCGGCGCTGGCGCCATGGGCCGAGGCATCGCCCAGGTGGCGGCCAGCGGCGGCCTGGCGGTGCGGCTTTACGACGCCCAAGAGGGCGCCGCCGAGGCGGGCCGCGAGTTCGTCGCCCAAATGCTCGCCCGCCAGGTCGAAAAGGGCCGGCTGGAAGAAGCCGACGCGGCTGCCGCCAAGGCCCGCATCGAGGTGGTGGCCGGGCTCGAGGCCCTGGCCGGCTGCCAGGCCGTGGTCGAGGCCGTGGTCGAGGATCTGGGGGTCAAGCACCAGGTCTTCCAGGCCCTGGAGGCGGTGCTCGACGACGACGCCGTGATCGCCTCCAACACCTCTTCCATCCGCATCGCCTCGATCGCCGCGGCCTGCACCCGGCCCGGGCGCATAGCCGGCATGCACTTCTTCAATCCGGTGCCGCTGATGCGCCTGGTCGAGGTCATTCGGGCGCCCCAGACCGGCGCGGACGTGGCCGAGCTGCTCTCTGACATCGGCCGGCGCATGGGCCGCACGCCGGTGGTGGTCAAGGACGGGCCCGGCTTTCTCGTTAATCTGGGCGGCCGCGCTTTTTATACCGAGGCGCTGCGTATTTTGCACGAAGGCGTGGCTACGCCGGCCCAGGTCGACGCCGTGATGCGGGATTGCTGCAACTATCGCATGGGTCCCTTCGAGCTCATGGACCTGACCGGCATCGACGTCAACTTTCCGGTCAGCCAGATCGTCTTCGAGGGCTTTTTCCATGAGCGCCGACTGGCCACCTCGCCGCCCCATCAGGCGCTCTTCGAGGCCGGCCGCTATGGCCGCAAGAGCGGCGCCGGGTGGTACGACTACGGTGCCGACGGCAAGGCGCTCGAGGGCCCCAGCCCGGATGCTGCATCCCAGGCCGCGCCGGCCCCATTCGTGGCCTTGCTGGGCGATGATCGAGAGGGCGCGCTGGCCGAGTTGCTGGCCGCCTCGGGGGCGGAAATCCGCCCCGACGACGGCGAAATTCCGCTGCTCGCGGCTCCGCTGGGCGAGGACGCTTCGGCCTTTGCCGCCCGCACCGGCGCCGACCATCGCCGTCTGCTGGCCGTCGACACCAGCGTGCCGGCCGACAAGCGGATTACCATCATGGCACCGCCGGGCGGCGATCCGGGGCTGACGGCGGCGCTGCTGGCGCGGTTGGCGTTAAGCGGTGCCAAGCTGACGCTGATCAAGGATTCGCCCGGGTTCATCGCCCAGCGCATCCGCGCCATGGTGGCCAACCTGGGCTGCGAGATGGCCCAGATCGGCATCGCCTCGCCGGCCGACATCGACACCGCCATGACGCTGGGCCTTAACTATCCCCAAGGCCCGCTGGCCCTGGCCGATGCCATGGGCCCGGACAGCGTAATGACCATCCTCGGCCGACTGCAGGACCTCACGGGCGACGACCGCTACCGCCCCAGTTCCTGGCTCAGGCGTCGGGCCCAGCTCGGCCTGCCGGCCAGCCAGCCGGATTGAGCCGGCCGAGCAACGAAAGGCGTGCAAATTACATCGATTTGGGCTATAATCGGCTCACAGCAGTACGCTGAAACCAAAAAATTCAGGCAGAAAGCCGTGCACGGGTAACCGCCGCCGTGACGCGCGCTTGCGTTCGGCGTCGGAATAGCGGGGCGATCATCGCCGCCGCTTCAATTCCGGGGTACGGACCATGGTGGATTCCATCGACCCATTGGCGTTCAATGCGCTGACAGCGCTAAACGCCCTGAACCAGGTCAACAACCTGGTGCCGAACACCAGGGAGAGCGCCGAGCGGGGTGAAACCAACAGCCGCACCGACACCGTGCGGGCACGGCTCTCCGACACCTCCGGGGTGCGCAGCGCCCGCGAGGCGCTGGGCAATACCGAAGCCGCCGCGGCCGCCGCGGTCGAGGCCGCGGGCCAGATTAAGGACGTGCTCTTCGAAATGCGCGCGATAGCCATCCAGGCCAAGGAGTCGAGCCTCGACCAATCAAGCCGCGACAAGCTGGAGGCACGCTTCGACGAACTCGCCGCCGTGGTCGACGACCACGTCGGCGCGGCCGCGGTCAACGGCACCAATTTGCTCGCCCGGGATGCCGCCGACGTCAAACTGGAGACGGCCCGGAGCGGCCGCGGCCTGACCGAGCGCCAGCGCGAGAGCGCCATCGACCGCTTTGCCCAAAACCGTGTCGATCCGGGCTTCGGCGAGATCGTGCAGGAGAGCACAACCGGTTTCATTCAGGCCGTGGCCCTGAAGGGCGCGGCGCCGGTGCAGGAGAAGGCCGCCGACCTCAAGACCGAGCTGACCGAGGACGAGACGACGCTGACCGTGCGGGCCCAGGATCTCACGGCCCAGGGCCTCGAGATCGACGATATCGCCGTCGACACGGAGGCCAAGGCGGAGGTTGCCGAGGGCAGGCTGAATACCGCCATCCGCACCCTCGAGGCCCGCGAGGCCGACCTCAAGGATAGCCAGGAGGCGCTCAAGACCGAGGTCGAGGACGCCAGCCTGGTGGTCGAGGCCCTGGTCGACGATTTCAGCGGCCAGATCGAACCCGACCTCGGCGTCGAGGGCGCCAAGCTCCGGGCCCAGCATATTTCCCAGGAGCTGGGCAAGTTCAGCACTGCCATCGCCAACTCCGACGGCCAGAGCATCATCGGCCTGTTGAACAACCCACCGGCCTTCGCCGACGAGGAATAGGCGGCCCCGTCCTCACTCTTCCTGCGCCGCCAGCACCGTGCCGGCCAGGTAGAGGGAACCGCAGATCAGCACCCGGGCCGGCCGGGTGATGGCGGCGAGGGCGCTGGCGACGTCGGCCGCGGCGGTGGCCCTCAGGCCCAGCCTGGCGGCCAGGCCGGCCAGCTCGCTGGCCGTCAGGCTGGCGCTTTCGCCGGGCACGGGGACGGCTTGCAGGCCCGCCGCATAGGGCACCAGGGGGGCGAGGAAGGCTTTCGGGTCCTTGCTGCCCAACATACCGACGATGAGCTCGACCGGCGCCTCCCTGGCCCAGCCCGCCAGTACGGCCGCCAGGGCCTGGGCGGCGGCGGCGTTGTGGCCGCCGTCGAGCCAGAGCTCGCTGCCCTCGGGCAGCAGCGCCGGCAACGGTCCTGCCTCCAAGTGCTGCAAGCGGGCCGGCCAGCGCACGCCCTTCAGGCCGGCGGCAATGGCCGCGTCGTCGAGGGCGAATTCATCGAGCTGATCGAGCGCCGCCACGGCCAGGCCGGCGTTCTCGAGCTGGTGTTCTCCGGCCAGCGCCGGGCGCGGCAGCAGACGTTCGCCGCGGGGCGTGCCTACCCGCATCCCGGAAGCTTCCGCCCTGACCCACCAATCGCGGCCGTGGCGTAGCAAAGGCGTGCCAAGCTCGGCCGCCAGCGCGCCGATCACCTTTTCCGCTACGGCCTCCTGGCGGCCCAGCAGCGCCGTCACCCCGGGCTTGAGAATTCCCGCCTTTTCGCCGGCGATGGCGGCCAATGTCTCGCCCAAAAAGCCGGTGTGGTCGATGCTCACCGGCGTGATCAGCGAGAGCCGTGGCTGGGCCACCACGTTGGTGGCATCGAGGCGGCCGCCCAGTCCAACCTCGAGCAACAAGCCCTCGGCCGGCCGGCGGGCGAAGGCCAACAGCGCCGCCGCCGTGGTGATTTCGAAAAAGGTGATGGCGGCGCCGGCGTTGGCGCTCTCGCACTCCTCCAAGAGCGCCGCCAACTCGTCCTCGGCAATATCGTTACCGTCGGCCAGGCGGATGCGCTCGGCGAAGCGCACCAGATGCGGCGAGGTGTAGCGGTGCAGACCATAGCCGCCAGCCCTCAGCATGGCGTCCAGCAGCGCCACCACCGAGCCCTTGCCATTGCTGCCGGCGACATGGATGACCGGCGGCAGGCGGCGTTCGGGATGGTCGAGACGTTCGAGCAGGCGCCACAGCCGGCCCAGCGAGAGATCGATGCGCTTGGGGTGGAGGCGGCTCAGGCGCTCCAGGATGGCGTCACTCGCCAGCGCCCTTGTCTCCTGCAGCAGCGGCGGGTTTATCAGCGCCGGATTCAGTCTCCGTGCTCACCGTTATCCCTGTGCTCCCCGTGTTATCCGTGGCCTCCGCAACCTCCGCAACCTCCGCAGCCTTTGTGGCCTCCGCCACCTTGGTCGCCGGCAGCAGAGCCGTTCCGCGCCGGTCGCGGTTGCCTAGGAGGTCGACGATACGGACCAGGGTGTCGCGCATCTCGTGGCGGTGAACCACCATGTCGAGCATACCGTGGTCGAGCAGGAATTCGGAGCGCTGGAAACCCTCGGGCAGAGTCTCGCGGATGGTGTTCTCGATCACCCGCGGGCCGGCGAAACCGATCAGGGCGCTGGGCTCCGCCAGGGCCACGTCGCCCAGCATGGCATAGGAGGCAGTGACGCCGCCGGTGGTGGGGTCGGTCAGCACGACGATGTAGGGCAGCCCGGCATCGCGCACCTGGCTTACGGCGATGGTGGTGCGGGGCATTTGCATGAGCGAGAGAATGCCCTCCTGCATGCGGGCGCCGCCGGCGGCGCTGAAGACGATCAGCGGTGCCCGGCGTTCGATGGCTGCCTGGGCCGCCACCATCATGGCTTCGCCCACCGCCAGGCCCATGGAGCCGCCCATGAAGGCGAAGTTCTGCACCACCACCACGGCCAGGTTGCCGCCCAGCCGGCCCGTGGCCACCACCACCGCTTCCTCTTCGCCGGTCTTGCTGCGGCTTTCGCGCAGCCGCTCGGTGTAGCGTTTCTCGTCGCGGAACTTGAGCGGGTCGACTTCCACCGGCGGCAGCTCGAGGCGCTCGAAGGCGGCCTCGCCAAAGAGCCCGGCCAGGCGCTCGTCCGGCGGCAGTTGCATGTGGTGGTCGCAGGCGCCGCAGACGCGCTGGTTCTGCTCGAGCTCGCGATGGAAGATCATCTGGCCGCAGCTGGGACACTTCTGCCACAGATTCTCGGCCCCGTTGCGCTTGCGCACCAGGGCCTGAAGCTTGGGCCGCACGAAGTTGGTGAGCCAGTTCACGAGGCGCCCCCAGGGGCCCGCAGCGACTCGAGCGGGGCCGCCAACCGCGCCACGAAGCCGAGCACGGCCGCCACCGTGGTGCCGCTGGCCCGGCCCGCCTCCAGCGTCGCCGCCAGGCACTCGACGATGGCCGAACCGACCACCGCGGCGTCGGCCACCCGGGCCACGGCGGCAACCTGTTCGGGGGTCTTGATGCCGAAGCCGACGGCCAGCGGCAACTGCGTGTGGCGGCGCAGGCGGGCCAGGGCCTTTTCCACGTCGGCGTCCTGGGCCGAGGCGGCGCCGGTAGTGCCGGTGACCGCGGCGTAGTAGACGAAACCGGCGGCGTGTTCGAGGATGCGGCCCAGCCGCGCCTGGTCGGTGGTCGGCGTCGTCAGGCGGATCAATCTCAGCCCGACCGCGGCTGCGGGGTTGCGTAGCGCCGCGTCCTCCTCGGGCGGCAGATCGACGACGATCAGGCCATCGACGCCGGCCGTTGCCGCCGCCGCGGCGAAGGCCTCGCAGCCCATGGCGTGGATGGGATTGTAGTAGCCCATCAGCACCACCGGCGTGTCGTCGTCGCTGCCGCGGAAAGCGCGCACCAATTCCAACGTCGCCGGCATGTCGGCGCCGGCCGCCAGGGCGCGCTGGCCGGCCGCCTGGATGGCCGGGCCATCGGCCACGGGGTCGCTGAAAGGCATGCCCAGCTCGATCACGTCGGCGCCGGCGGCGGGCAGGCCGCGGACGATCTCGAGCGCCGTCCGGGCATCGGGATCGCCGGCCGTGAGGAAGGTTACCAGGCCGGCGCGGCCGGCCGCGGCCAGGGCCCGAAAACGGCGCTCCAGGCGGCCCTCCGCCGCGCTCATGGTTTCCTCCCCGTCACAATTCCACCCCCAGCGCCTCGGCCACCGTGAAGACGTCCTTGTCGCCGCGGCCGCACATGTTCATCAGAATCAGGTTGTCGGCGGCGCGTTCGGGGGCGATGCGCACGACGTGGGCCAGGGCATGGGCCGGCTCCAGGGCCGGGATGATGCCCTCGATCCGGCAGCAGAGCTGAAAAGCCTCCAGCGCCTCGGCGTCGCTCACCGCGACGTAAGCAACGCGGCCCGCATCGTGCAGCCAGGAATGCTCGGGGCCGACGCCGGGGTAGTCGAGCCCGGCCGAGATCGAATGGGCCTCGGTGATCTGGCCATCGGCGTCTTGCAACAGGTAGGTGCGGTTGCCGTGCAGCACGCCGGGCCGGCCGGCGGACAAGCTGGCGGCATGCTGGCCCGTCTCGATGCCATGGCCGGCGGCCTCGACGCCGATGATCTCAAGCTCGTCGTCGAGGAAGGGGTGAAAGAGGCCCATGGCATTCGAGCCGCCGCCGATGCAGGCCACCAGGGTGTCCGGCAAACGCCCCTCGGCCGCCAGCATCTGCTCTTTGGCCTCAACGCCGATGACCGATTGGAAATCCCTCACCATCAGCGGATAGGGGTGCGGCCCGGCCACCGTGCCGATGATGTAGAAGGTGTCGTCGACGTTGCTCACCCAGTCGCGCAGCGCCTCGTTCATGGCGTCCTTGAGGGTGCGCGAGCCCGATGACACCGGCACCACCTCGGCTCCCAGCAGCTTCATGCGGAAGACGTTGGGCTTTTGCCGTTCGATGTCGACCTCGCCCATGTAGACGGTGCAGGGCAGGCCGAAGCGGGCCGCCACCGTGGCCGTGGCGACGCCGTGCTGGCCGGCGCCGGTTTCGGCGATGATGCGGCTTTTCCGCATACGGCGCGCCAGCAGCACCTGGCCCAGGCAGTTGTTGATCTTGTGGGCGCCGGTGTGGTTGAGCTCGTCGCGTTTGAAGTATATGCGTGCGCCCCCCAGGCGCTGGCTCAGCGCCTCGGCATGATAGAGCGGGCTGGGCCGGCCGACGTAGTGTTCGAGAAAATCAGCCATCTCGGCGGCGAAGGCCGGGTCCTGGCGGGCGGTGGCGTAGGCCGTCTCCAACTCGAGCACCAGCGGCATCAACGTTTCGGCCACGAACCGGCCGCCGTAGGCGCCGAAGCGCCCGGCCTCGTCGGGCCCGCTGCGATAGCTGTTCAAAGTCTTGGCCGCCATGGTCTCCTCAAAGCTCCGCCGCGCGGGCCAGGAATTCTTCGATGCGGGCCGGGCTTTTCAGCCCGCGCCGGCTTTCCACCCCCGACGAGACGTCGACCGCTCGGGCGCCGGAAAGCGCCACCGCCTGGGCCAGATTGCCAACGTCGAGGCCGCCGGAGAGAAACCAGGGCCGGTCCATCCGGCAATCCGCCAACAGCCGCCAGTCGAAGCTCAGCGCGTTGCCGCCAGGCAGCGACGGCTTGCTTTTAGGCGCTTTGGCGTCGAACAGCAACCAGTCCGCGACGGCGGCATGGCGGGCCACGCCGTCGAGGTCGGCCGGGTCGGCGATCTTCAGCGCCTTGATCAGCGGCCGCCCTGAAAGCCTGCGGATTTCGGCCAGGCGCTGGGGCGTCTCGTCGCCGTGCAATTGCACAAGATCCAAGGGCACCACCTCCAGGGTGTCGGCGATGGTGCGGTCGTCGGCGTCGACGAACAGGCCGACCCGGCCCAGCCCCGCCGGGGCCCGGGCGGCCAGCGCCGCGGCCTGGGCCGGGGTCACGGCGCGGGGCGAGGGGGGATAGAAGACAAAGCCCACGAAATCGGCGCCGCCGGCCGCAGCGGCGGCCAGGGCGGCGGCCGAGTTGATGCCGCAGATCTTGCTCGTGAGAGCCATGGCGGGCGTTATAGCATAACGCCCGCTCTCTCTGTTGATCCCGGCCTGCCGCTCCCCCTCCCTCTCGAAATGCGTTAGAATCGGGACGGCTATGGCGGGAGCGGCATGAGCGACGTCCAGACCAGCGCGGCAGCGGGGCCGCAAGCAACGAGGCCGCAAGCAGCGAGGCCGCAAGCGGCTTTCCTGGAGCACGGCATCAGGCGGGCCGCCTTGCGCAACCCGGCGGCGCCGGTGAGTCTCGCGCATTCGCTCATCCGGCCGCTCACCAATCTCGACATCGAGGTGCTGGTCGAGCCGCTCGACGGTGCCGCCTACGAGGTGGTGCTGCGCATCAAACTGGAATCGAGGCGCGACAAGATACCGCTGTTCCAGCTGGCGCTCGATTATTACGGTCTCTTCGAATTGCAAAATTTCCCCCCGGCCCGCATCGACTTGGCCTGTCACGTCGATTGCGCCCAGGTGCTTTTTCCCGAGGCCCGCCGGGTGCTGGCCGACGTCATGGCCGGCGCCGGCCTCACGCCCTTTTTCATCGATCCCGTCAACTTCGCCTTCCTCTACCAGCCCATCGATCCCACCGTGCCCGGCGCCCGGCCGCAGTCCCCTTTGCCGTCCCCGACGCTGCCGACGCTGCCGGCGGTGCCCAAGATGCCGACGCCAACGCCCGCCAAAGCGGACGAGGACGCCGAAACGGAGGAGAGCGCCGAAACGCCGCCGCTCGTTCCGGCCGAGCCGGAGCCGGCGGCGGCGGAAGTGGTCGAAGAGGTTCCGCCGCCAGTGGCAGCGGAGGCGGTCGAAGAGGTTCCGCCTGTGCCACCAGCGGCGCCATCCCCCGACACCATCGACTGGTCGTTGCCCGATATGACGGCTGCCGATCTGGCCGACGAGATCGATTGGTCGCCGCACGACGATATCGACTGGTCGTTGCCTGACGAGCCGGCCGCCACCCTCGCCCCAAGTCCCACCGGCGACGCCGTCTCCTGGTCCCAAACAGAGGCGCCACGGGCGCAAGCGCCACGGGCGCAAGCGCCGCAGGCGTCACCCCCAGCGGCGGCCGCGGCCACGACGTCAAGCGAGCCCGAAATCGATGCCGAGGGCCTGGATTGGTCGCTGCCTGATCGCCAGCCGCCGCAACTCGATCCCGAGGGCTATTACTGGGCCTTGCCGGGCGAGCAGACGCCGCCGCCCGAAATACCTCGGCCCGAGAGCCGCCGCCACCGCCACCCGTGCTCCAGGCACCGCCACCGCCGCCCCCGGGGGTCGATTGGTCGGAGGCAGAGGCGGAGGCGCCGGACGATGGGCCCGGCGAGCCCGATTCCGAGGGCGTCGACTGGTCGCTGCCCGGCTCGCCCCCCGGGGCCGGTGCGGTGGCCCGGGCGGCCACCCCGACCCCGGCCCTGACCGATGAAGTGGCCTGGTCGTTGCCCGAGGAGGCGCCGGCGCGGCGGCGTTAGAGCGGTTGTCGTTTGTCGGCGATAGCCTCGGGCGCCTCGGGCGGCGCCTGGCTGGCGGCCGGGATTTCGTCTTCGGTCGCGGCCACGGTGGCGGCCTGGGCGCGCAACTGCTCCAGTTCGCTGGCCAAGAGCCTGATGCGGCGGCGGCCGCGGCGGGCTTCGCGGCGCCACTTGGCCCCGGCCATCCAGGTCGCCCCGCCGCCGGCCAGCAGGCCGATGAAGGCGGCCGCCATGACCACCAGGTAAAGCGGCCCGGAGAAGGCCAGCGGCAGCGGATCAAGCTCGATCGTCACCGTGCCGCGATTGCCCACGGCGAAGGCCGCGACCACCACAAAGAGCGGCAGCACCACCAGCCAAGTGAGGATTTTCACGGCCAACCGTCAGCAGGACATGGTCGGCACCGGCCCTGCCGTCGCCCCTAAACCTGGGGGGCGAGATAGTTGGTGTTGAGGCGCTCGCGCAGTTCCTTGCCGGTCTTGAAATAGAGGATGTGCTTTTCGCTGACCTGGACCGACTGTCCGGTGCGCGGGTTACGTGCCACCCGGGGCGCGCGTTGCTTGACCGAGAAAGTGCCGAAGCCCCTGAGCTCGACGCGGTCGCCGCGCGCCAGCGCCGCCGAGATCTCGTCGAAGATGGTGCTGACGATGCGCTCTATGTCACGCTGATAGAGATGCGGATTGTGCTCCGCCAGTTCCGCAATCAGTTCAGATTTGACCATTGCCGTGGCCTCCCGAACATTTCAACCTCCCGAACGCTTCAATCTCCCGCACCGCCCTTCTCCGGCCGGCATCGGGTTCCTAAAAAAGGCCATCAGGGTGCCAAACCGAGACCAAGCCGTCAAGGGTAAGTCTTTCAGAAAGCGACATTTTTTCCGCCAACCCTATGAACGTGCGAAGCAGCCCCAGGCCCTCGTCCGAGGGCTCCGCGGGGCGCACGGGCAGGCTGGTTGGCAGCTTGTGGGCCTGGCGCAACCAGGCCAGGGCCTCGATCTCGCCGCCCAATTCGTCGATCAGGCCCAGCTTTAGCGCCTGGCGGCCCGAGTAGACGCGGCCCTGAGCCACGGCCTGGGCCTCAGCCGGTGCCAGTTTGCGCCGTTCGGTGACGATGCCGACGAACCACTTGTGCACGTCGTCGACCACTTCCTGAGTGGCCTGGCGGCCCTCGTCGCTGAGCGGTGCCAAGGGCGAGGGCTTGCCCTTGAGCGGCGCGCTGCGGATGACCTCGGCCGAGACCCCCAACTTTTCCAGCATGCCGCTCATCTCGGTGGTCTGCACCAACACGCCGATGGAGCCGGTCAACGAGCTTTCGCGAGCGATAATGCGGTGGCCGGCCAGGGCCGCCAGATAGCCGGCCGAAGTGCCGATGGTGCGGATTGTCGCAACCACCGGCTTTTTGTCCGCAACCCGGCGTAATCCATGGTAGAGCGCCTCGCCACCTACCGTGGTGCCGCCGGGGCTGTTGATACGCACGATCAGGGCCTTGGCGCGGCTATTCCGGGCGATCCGATCCAGGGTCGCCAGGCGTTCGCTATCGTCGACGATCAGTCCTTCGACGACCAGCCGCACCACGTGGTCGCGCGCGATCAGACGATCGCCCCGCCACAATCCGAGAAATATCGCGCCAAGCACGGCAACGACGGCCACGCCGCGCCAGATCAGCAGGTTCCGCTTGAGGCGGCGTCGATCGAGAATGGCATCGGCGTCCAGCGACACGCTCTTAGACCGTCATTTCCCTAGCCATCCTCCTTGGCCCGTCGCCATTCTCCCGAGATGCCGACAGGAGCGGCCCTCGGCTTAGCCCTCGCCCTCGTCTTGCGAAGCCTCCGGCTCGGCTTTCTCGGCCTTTGGCTTGCTTTTGGCCGCCTTGGGCTTGGCCTTGGCCTTGGTTTTTTTCTCCTCGACCTCAGGTTCGGGCTCCTCTGGGGCTGTCTTTTCAGCCTCGGCCTCCGCCTCCGCCTCAGTCTCGACTTCGGGCTCGGGCTCCGCTTCGGCCTCGGCTTCAGGTTCGGGCTCCGCTTCGGCCTCGGCCTCGGCCTTGGCTTCAGGTTCGGGCTCCGCTTCGGCCTCGGCCTCAGCTTTGGCTTCCGGCTCGGGCTCCGGCTCGGTCTCAGCCTCGGCTTCGGGCTCGGCTTCGGCCTGGCTGCGGGCGCGGTCCATGGCGGCGCCCAGGATGTCGCCCAGGCTGGCGCCCGAATCGGAGGAGCCGTATTGCGCCATGGCCTGGCGCTCGTCGGCGATCTCCAACGATTTGATCGACAGGCTGATGCGCCGCCCGTCGCGATCGACGCTGGCGATGTTGGCGTCCACCTTGTCGCCCACGGCGTAGCGGTCGGGGCGCTGCTCGGAGCGCTCGCGCGAGAGGTCGGTCTTGCGAATGAAGCCCTGCATGCCGTCGTCGAAGGTCACCTCGATGCCGCCGCCGACCACGGCCGTGACGACGCAGGTGACGGTGGCGCCGCGCTTGTAGTTCTTGACCCCCTCCATGGGATCGTCGCCGAGCTGCTTGACACCCAGGCTGACGCGTTCCTTTTCGATGTCGACGCTGAGCACCTTGGCCTTGACCAGATCGCCCTTCTTGTAATCCGCGATGGCGTCGTCGCCCGAGCGCACCCAGTCGAGATCGGAGAGGTGCACCATGCCGTCGACGTCGCTCTCCAGCCCGATGAAGATACCGAACTCGGTGATGCTCTTGACCTGGCCCTCGACCTCGGTACCCGGCGGAAAGCGGTCGTTGAACTCGATCCAGGGGTTCTCCTTGCACTGCTTGAGGCCCAGGCTGATGCGGCGCTTGTTGGGATCGACGTCGAGCACCATGACCTCGATCTCTTGGCTGGTGGAGACAATCTTGCCGGGGTGCACGTTCTTCTTGGTCCAGCTCATCTCGGAGACGTGGACCAGGCCCTCGACGCCGGGCTCGAGCTCGACGAAGGCGCCGTAATCGGTGATGTTGGTGACGCGGCCGCGGAACTTGGTGTCGACCGGGTACTTGATCTCGACGCCCTCCCAGGGATCGGCTTCGAGCTGCTTCATGCCCAGGCTGATGCGCTGGGTCTCGAGATTGAGGCGGATCACCTGGACGCGCACGGTCTCGCCGATGTTGACCGCCTCGGAGGGGTGGTTGACGCGGCGCCAGGCCATGTCGGTGACGTGCAGCAAGCCGTCGACGCCGCCGAGATCGACGAAGGCGCCGTAATCGGTGATGTTCTTGACCACGCCCTTGAGCACCTGGCCTTCCTTGAGGTTGGCGATCAGTTCCTGGCGCGCCTCGGCCCGGGCCTCCTCCAGCACGGCGCGCCGCGAGACCACGATGTTGCCCCGGTTGCGGTCCATCTTGAGGATCTGGAAGGGTTGCGGCGTGCCCATCAAGGGCGTGATGTCGCGCACCGGCCGGACGTCGACCTGGCTGCCCGGCAGAAAGGCCACGGCGCCGGAAAGATCGACGGTAAAGCCGCCCTTGACGCGGCCGAAGATGACGCCGCTGACGCGCTCGTTCTCCTTGAAGGCGACCTCGAGCTGGGTCCAGGCCTCCTCGCGCCGCGCTTTTTCACGACTGAGCACGGCCTCGCCCTGCAGGTTCTCCATGCGCTCGAGATAGACCTCGACGGTGTCGCCAAGCTTGATCTCGGAGGCCTGGCCGGGAACCGCGAACTCCTTCAGTGCCACCCGTCCCTCGGACTTGAGGCCCACGTCGATCACCGCCATGTCGTTCTCGATGGCAATCACGGTGCCAGGAATGACCCGGCCCACCAGATCATCTCCGGTGCCGTAGGTCTCGTCCAAGAGGGCGGCGAAATTCTCTTCGACAGCAGGCATTTCCTCGCCGCTGGGGGCGATGGGGTCGGTCATGTCGTCTCCTGGTCTGGTTTGGTTGATTTGCATCAACCGGGGTAAAGCCGGCGCAAGCCGCGCGAAAAAAGGCGGGGCCGGAACGTCGCAGCGCAACCCGGCTGCCGGGGGGCCGCCTCGGGGCGGCCGGCCGCGGCGGCGCCTGCCGCCGGCGAATTACCTCTTCGCTGCGGAAATGTGCGCTTTGGCGGCCTCGAAAGCAGCGTCTATATCCAAATTCGTCGTATCTAGCAAGTAGGCATCGGCGGCTGCCTCGAGGGGCGAGGCCTGGCGTTCGCTGTCGCGGGCGTCGCGTTCCAGCAATTCGGCCAGGATGCGGGCCGGGTCGACGTCCGTCTCGCCGCGCTCATGAAGCTCCGCCACCCGCCGCCGGGCGCGCTCCTCGGCGCTGGCCGTGACGAACAGCTTGTGCTCGGCATCGGGGCAGACCACGGTGCCGATGTCACGGCCGTCGAGCACGGCACCGCTACCCGTTGGGGGCTCGGCGGCGAAGTCGCGCTGGTATTGCAACAGCGCCGCCCGCACCGCGGGCAAGGCGCTGACCCGCGAGGCCAGGTCGCCGGTTTGCTCGTGGCGAAGCGCCGGATCGACCAGATCCTCGGGCCTGATGGCCGCCGCCGCAGCGGCTGCCGGTCCCGGTTCGGCCGCCTCTCCGGCCCGCAAAAGCCGCAGCGCCGTGGCCCGGTAGAGGCCGCCGGTGTCCAGGTAGGCGAGGTCGTAATGGGCCGCCAGGCGGCGCGCCAGGGTGCCTTTGCCGGCCGCTGCCGGTCCGTCGACAGCGATGATCATTTTTCTTCCACCTTTGCTCCAATGGCCCTCATGGCGGCGTTGAACCCGGGAAAGCTGGTGGCGATGGGGCCGCCATCGTCGATGGCGATGGCTTGCTCGGCCGCCAAACCCAGCACCAGGAAGGCCATGGCGATACGGTGGTCGTGGCGCGCTTCGACCGTGGCTCCGCCGGGAACCTGCCCGCGGCCCTCGATGATCAGTCCGTCGGGCAGCTCCTCGACGGCCACGCCGGCAGCCTGCAGGCCGGCGGCGATGGCGCTCAAACGGTCGCTCTCCTTGAGCCTGAGTTCGGCCAGGCCGTGTAATTTGGTGGTGCCCTCGGCCAGGGCGGCGGCGGCGGCCAGGATGGGGAACTCGTCGATCATCGAGGGCGCGCGTTCGGGCGGCACCTCGATGCCGGAGAGGCTGCCACCGGTGATGCTGACGCGGCCCACCGGCTCGCCGCCGGCCGTGCCGGTGGGCTCGATCGCGAGTTCGGCGCCCATCTCGTCGAGGCAGGTGAAAAGCCCGGTGCGCAAGGGGTTGAGGCAGAGGTTGTCGACCGTAACATGCGATCCCGCAGCCAGGCCCGCGACCAGGCCGAAGGCGGCGGCCGAGGGATCGCCGGGCACCTCGAGGTCGCCGGCCTCGAGTTCGCATTCGCCGGTCAGGCTGATGACGCGCTCGCCGTCCACCTCCTCGATGCTGATTTGGGCGCCGCGGGCGGCCAGCAGGCGTTCCGAGTGGTCGCGGCTCGGCGCGCTCTCGATGACGCTGCTCTGGCCCGGCGCATTGAGGGCGGCCAGCAACACGGCCGACTTGACCTGGGCCGAGGGCACCGGCAAGCGGTAGGCGATGGGTAGCGGCTCGGCCGTGCCGCTGAGCGCCAGGGGCAGGTGCTCGCCATGGCGGGCCAGAAAACTCGCGCCCATTTCCTCGAGCGGCCGCATGACCCGGCCCATGGGCCGGCCCGAGAGCGAGGCATCGCCACATAGGTGGCTGGTAAAAGGATGCGTCGCCAGGCAGCCCATGAGCAGCCGCACCCCGGTGCCCGAATTGCCGAAATCGAGCGGCTTATCCGGCTCCCGCAGGCCGCCGACGCCCAGGCCGTCGACCACTAGCCCTTGGGCCAGGTCGCCGCTGATCGGCACCCCCAGGGCCTGCAGCGCCAGTGCCGTGCGCCGCACGTCGTCGCCGTCGGCCAGGCCGTTGATGCGGCTTTGGCCCACGGCCAGGGCGGCCAGGATCAGCGCCCGGTGCGAGATCGACTTGTCGCCAGGTACTGCGAAGCGGCCTGCCAGCGGGCCCGAGGGATGGGCAATCAGTGGGCGCACAAGATTATTCGGGCTCGGGCATGCCGGCCGCCGCCAATCGGGACCTGAGCGCGTCGTTTTCCTCTTCCAGATCTTCGAGCTGGCGCTCGACCACGTCGCGCAGGCTGATCACGTCGACCAGGCCACCCTCGTCCAGCCCCGGCAGGTGGCGCACGCCATGGAAGTTCATCATGGTGACGGCGTCGGCCACCCGGGCCCCGGGCGAGGTGGTGATGACCTCGCCCGCCATCAGCGACGACACCGCTTGCTCGAGCAGCGCCGGGCCGGAGGCATCGAGGCCGCGCAGCAGGTCGCGTTCCGAGAGGATGCCGACCACTTGGCCTTTGGGCCCGACCACGGCTATGGCGCCGATGCGCCGCGCCGCCATCAGGCTGACGGCCTGGCCGAGCGGGCTTTCCGGCCCGATGGTGGCGACCTCGGCACGGCGATCGCCGAGCAGTTCCCTGATCAGCATGGCACCCCTGTCGGCCGGATCCATTTTCCGGCCTGTGGCCGCCAGCATAGCGCCCTGCCGGGCGCCGGCAAAGGGGCGCTCGAATTCTCAGCCGCGCTGATCCAAGGGCACGAAATGGCGTTCGACCTCGCCCAGGTAGAGCTGGCGGGGACGGCCGATCTTCAGCGCCGGGTCCTCGATCATCTCCTTCCATTGGGCCACCCAGCCGGCCATGCGCCCGAGTGCGAACATGGCCGTGAACATGGCCACCGGAATGCCCATGGCGCGGTAGATGATGCCGGAATAGAAGTCGACGTTGGGAAACAGCTTCTTGGCGATGAAATAGTCGTCCTCGAGCGCGATGCGCTCGAGTTCCATGGCCAGGTCCAAGAGCGGCTCGTCCTTGACGCCGAGTTCTTCCAGCACCTCGTGGCAGTTTTCGCGCAGGATACGGGCGCGGGGATCGTGGTTGCGGTAGACCCGGTGGCCAAAGCCCATCAGGCGGAAAGGATCGTCCTTCTGTTTGGCCCGGGCCAGGAACTCGGGGATGCGGTCGCGGTGGCCGATCTCGGCCAGCATCTTCAGCACCGCCTCGTTGGCGCCGCCGTGGGCCGGGCCCCAGAGGCTGGCGATGCCGGCGGCGATACAGGCATAGGGATTGGCACCGGAGGATCCGGCCAGGCGCACCGTCGAGGTCGAGGCGTTCTGCTCGTGATCGGCGTGCAAGATAAGAATGCGGTCGAGCGCCCGGGCCAGCACGGGATTGACGGCATATTCCTCGCAGGGGTTGGAATACATCATGTAGAGGAAGTTGGCGGCATAGCCCAGATCGTTGCGCGGATAGACGAAGGGCTGGCCCAGCGAATACTTGTAGGCCACGGCCGCGATGGTCGGCATCTTGGCGATCAGGCGATGGGCCGCGATGCGCCGGTGCTCGGCATCGTGGATGTCGGTGGTGTCATGGTAGAAGGCGCTGAGCGCCCCCACGGCGGCGCACATGATGGCCATGGGGTGGCTGTCGCGGCGAAAGCCGCGGAAGAAATTGTAGAACTGCTCGTGCAGCATGGTGTGGTGGGTGATGTCGTGCTCGAAGTCCTGCTTCTCGGGCGCCGTGGGCAGCTCGCCGTAAAGCAGCAGGTGGCAGACATCCATGAAGTCGCTCTCGCCGGCCAGTTCCTCGATGGGGTAGCCGCGATGGCGCAGGATGCCGGCCTCGCCGTCGATGTAGGTCAGCCGCGACTGGCAGCTGCCGGTCGAGGTGTAGCCCGGGTCGAAGGTGAAGCAGCCGGTCTCGGCATAAAGCTTTCGCATGTCGATGACGTCGGGGCCGATGCTGGCGTGCATCAGCGGCAGCTCGAACTCGTGGCCGCTGGCTTTGTCGAGCAGCGTGAAGGTCGGCCCATTGGCCGAGGTCTGTGTTGTCGTCATGATCACCCTCCTTCGAGCCGGAGGCGCACACACGGCGCCGCCAGCCCGATCAATGATGTCGGTTGCCAGGGAAAGTCGCGCCAGGCGCAACGACCAAGCCTGACCATCGCACCCCTATGCCACGGTCGGGGCGGTGCGGGAATATGACATAAAGCCGCAAGGGCAATTTGCCGCAGGGGGAATTCGTTACGGAGGCAGAACGATAAAGCGGGGTCGATAAACCGGGGTCGGAGTGGGTTTTTCAAAACCCACTCCAAAAACCCACTCCGACCCCAGTTATCACCCCAGTTATCATCCGGACGCCGGGCTCATCGCCGCGTCGATCACCGCATTGAATTCGCGCACCGCGGCGGCGGGGCCCTGGGGGTGGTTCCAGACGGCCCCGACAACGGCCAGGAAATCGGCCCCCGCCGTCACCAGGGGCGCGCAGTTCCGGGCCGTGATGCCGCCGATGGCGACGCAGGGGACAGCCGTGGTTTCCTGCCACCAGCTCAGCAGTTCGGGCTCGGCGCGGCTTTTGGCGGCTTTCGTCGCGGTCTCGAAAAAGGCCCCGAAGGCGACGTAGTCGGCGCCGCGTTCGGCCCCCTCGATGGCCAGGTGGCGGGACGAGTGGGCCGTGATACCGACCGTCCGTTCGGGCCCCATGAGGGCCCGTGCCGTCGCGTAATCGGCGTCGTCCTGGCCCACGTGGACGCCGTCGGCGCCGGCCTCGGCGGCCAGGTCGGGGCGGTCGTTGAGGACCAGCGCCACATTGTGGTCGTGGCACATGGGCATAAGCTCGGCCGCCGCCGCCAGCACCCTCTCGTCGTCCTGGTCCTTGAGCCTGAGCTGCAAACACGCCACGTCGCCGCCGCCCAGCGCCGGCGCCAAATCGGCGGCGGCGCTGGGCCTGAGCGCCGGCGGCGTGATCAGGTAGAGCCGGCAGCGCTGGCGCCGGCTCGCCGCCTTTTTTGTCATGCTGCTTTGCCGTTTTTGTGCCTGGCGATTCCCGATAGTCGGGAATCACCAGCGGCTGCGACCGCAGCCCGCCGGCCGTCCGGCGCCCCCGCCCAGGCGTGGACCTTCAGGTCCGCTGCCGTGAGCGACCAAGAGGCTGGCTTGGATCTCATGAAATGAGATCCAAGCTAGCGCCCTTTCCACTCGGGCGGGCGTTTTTCGGCGAAGGCCTTGGGCCCCTCGATGTAGTCGAGGCTGCCGCGCAAGGTCGCGACACTATCGTAATCGGCGTGCATGGCCTCGGTCATCGAGCCCTGCTCGAGGCCGCGGCGCACCACGTCCTTCGAGGTACGCAGCGAGACCGGCGAGCACTTGCCCATAAGCTCGGCCCATTCCTTGGCCTTCTCGAGCGCCCCCCCTTCGGGCGCCACCTCGGTGACGAAACCGAGCCGGTAGCCTTCCTCGGCCAGCACCCGGCGGCCGGTGAGGATCATGCCCATGGCCTGCTTGATGGGGATCGAGCGCGGCAGGCGGTGCAGGCCGCCGCCCAGTGCGGCCAGTCCCACCAGCGGCTCGGGCAGCGCGAAGAAGGCGTTCTCGGCGGCGACGACCAGGTCGCAGGCCAGCGCCACCTCGAAGCCGCCGCCCATGGCCAGGCCGTTGACGGCGGCGATCATGGGCTTTTCCGTGACGCGCTCGGAGATGCCGGCAAAGCCCGATTCGGGCCACGTCATGTCGCCGCCCTCGGCCTGGTATCTGAGGTCGTTGCCGGCCGAAAAGGCGCGCTCGCCGGCGCCGGTGATGATGGCCACCCAGAGCTCGGGATCGTTTTCGTAGTCGTTGAGGATTTCGTCCATCTCGAATGACGTGGGCGGATGGATGGCGTTCATCTTTTCCGGTCGGTTGATGGTGACGGTCAGGACGTGGCCGTCCTTCTCGGCTGTGCAAAACTCAGGCATGGTCCTCGCTGCTCCTCGTTTTTCGGGTTGGCGGCAGCTTATCAGGATTTGGTGGCGCCGCGGGAATGGTGAATAATAGGAAATCCGGTTTTGGGAGCGATGCGATGAGCAAAATCCATGTCATCGGCGTCGGCATGACGCCCTTCGGCCGCCTGCTGGAGAAATCCGTCAAGGACCTGACGCGTGAGGCCGTGGGCCAGGCGCTGGGCGATGCCGGCGCCGCTATTTCCGACGTAGGCGCGGCCTACTTCGCCAACACCACCCAGGGGCTTCTGGAAGGCCAGCACCTGGTGCCGGCCCAAATGGCGCTTCGTGAGATGGGCTTCGAGGGCATCCCCATGTCGAACGTGGAAAACGCCTGCGCCTCGGCCTCGACCGCCTTCCAGCATGCTCGCATGGCGATCAAGGCGGGGGTGACTGATGTGGCGCTGGCGGTCGGTGTCGACAAGATGTACCACGCCGACAAGGCGCGCTCGTTCCAGATCTTCGACGGTGCCTGGGACGTCCACGACATCGACCGGACGCTGGCCAACCTGGAGGCGCTGGGCGAAGGCGTCGAGACCCCGGTGGGCGAAGAGACCCCTGAGGGGTTGCGCAGCGTCTTCATGGATGTCTACGCGGCGTTCGGCAAGTTCCAAATGAAGACGTTCGGTTCGACCCAGGCCCAGTTCGCCGCCGTGGCGGCCAAGAACCACCGCCATTCGGTGCACAACCCGCTCTCGCAGTACCGCGACGACTACTCGGTCGACCAGGTGCTGGCGGCGCGGGCAATTTCCTGGCCCCTGACGCTGCCCATGTGCTCGCCCATCAGCGACGGCGGCGCGGCCGCGCTTTTGTGTTCCGAGGACGCGCTGGGCCGTTTCGACAAGGCACGCGCCGTCGAGATCCTGGCCTGCGAGCTCGCCACCGGCTCGAACCGCCGGGCCGACGAGGTCGAGCGCCACGTCACCCACCTGGCCGCCAACCAGGCCTATGAGGTGGCGGGTTTGGGCCCTGACGATATGTCCGTCGCCGAGGTCCACGACGCCACGGCGGTGGGCGAGGTAACGCAGACGGAGAACCTCGGGTTCTGCGCCTTCGGCGAGGGCGGCCGCATCGCCGCCGCCGGCGACACCACGATCGGCGGCCGCATCCCGGTCAACCCCTCGGGAGGGCTGGAGTCCAAAGGCCACCCCATCGGCGCCACCGGCTTGGCACAGATCTACGAACTCACCGGCCAGCTCCGCGGCGAATGCGGGGCGCGTCAGGTAGAGGGCGCCCGAAACGCTATTGCCGAGAATGCCGGCGGCATCTACGGCATCGAGGGATCGGTGGCCTGCATTACGATTTTGGCGCGCTGACCGCTGCCTGCGGCCGGAACCAACATAATAGCCGTCAGCACTAGGCCGGCGGCCACGGCCTCAAAGAGCCCCAAGGGCTCGCCGAAGACCAGCCAGCCGATCAGCATCATGGTGGGAAGTTCGACCGAGCCCGCCACCGCGGCGCGGGCCGGCCCGACCTGGGGCGAGGCCAGCACGTAGACGATCTGGGGCAGCGTTGCCGTGGCCAGGGCCATGGCGACGACGATGCCCCAGGTGGCGGCATCGGCCGGCAGGATGGCGGCGGCATCCTGGGCCAGCACGCCGGGCAACAGTGCCGCCATGGCGCCCAGCGAGGTGCAGCAGACCCGCTCCATGGCGTTGAGGCCGAGACTCAGCGAAACGAGGACGATGATCATCAGGGCGAAACTCAGCGGCGCCGGCAGGGTGCGCAGCAAGGCCAGCGCTTGGTCGCCGTCTATGGCACCGGGCGCCAGCGCCGTGGCCGCCGCCAGCACCACCAGCCCAGACGCCGCCAAGGCCCGCCAGGTCAGGGCCTGGCGCAGCATGAAGCGCGCCAAGATCACCACGAACAGCGGATAGCACATGTAGATCACGCCGGCGCTGGCCAGCGGCGCCGTGTCGATGGCCCGGACGTAGGTGGTCCAACCCAGTCCCATCAGGTACCCCGAGCCGATGAGCCAAAACGCCGGGCGCAGTTTGTGGCTTTGGCGGGGAAAAAAGGGCAGCGCCACCAGCAACGTCAAGCCGAAGCGGTATATGGCGATGGCTTCGGGCGAGAGGCCGGCCGCCAGCAGCCAGCGGGCAAACAGCGGCACGATGCCGAAACAGAGCGACGAGGCCACCACCAGGGCCATGGCCAGGCCGGTGTTGGGATGACGGAAGGTGGCGGCAAGCGCGCTCATGATACCGGTTTAGCTTTGGCGATGCCCCGCGTCCAATTCATAGTTTTCCGCTTTTACATGAAGAATTTGCATGTATATTTGTGCCTTCCGAGTGATCGGTTTGGTTTTGGCATCAATCCGCCATTGAGGCGGCCGCCAAGGGCGCGGATGCGCCCGCCTGGTGAGGGTCCAACGAAAGACTCCCATGCCCCAGCTCGATATCCGCCATCTGGAAATGCTCATCGCCATCGGCGAGGCCGGCGGCGTGACCCACGCCGCCGACCGCCTGGGCATCACCCAATCGGCGCTCAGCCACCGCATCCGCGAGGCCGAACGGCGGCTCGATACGGCGCTTTTCAAAAAGGTCGGCCGGCGCCTGCACATGACCCCGGCCGGCGAGCGCCTGCACGCCGCCGCCTTGCGCGCCATCGACGAGGTGTCGCGGGCGGAAGAAGAAGTGCGGGCGCTATCCGGCAACATCAGCCATCTGGTGCGCCTGGGCCAGGGCACCTACAGCCGCTTCCACTGGCTGCCCGAATTCCTCGGAGAATTCTTCGCAATGGCGCCCGAGGTCGAGGTCGACCTGGTGGCCCGGGCCACGCATTATCCTTTCAGCGCGCTCAGCGAGGGCGTCGTCGACGTCGTCATGGTGCTGGGCGAGCGCCACAGCGAACCCAGATTCCGCTGGCACAAGCTGGCGCCCGACCCCCTGGTCGCCATCATGGCCCCGGATCACCCGCTGACGGCCAAGCCCTACATCGTGGCCGAGGACCTGGCCGACGAGCGCTACATCACCTATTCCATGACGTCCGAGCCCGGCTTCGAATGGGAACGCCTGATGCGCCCGGCCAACGTCGTGCCCCGGCGCATCTCGGAAGTGCAGCTTCCCGAGGCCATCATCGACCTGGTGCGCGCGGGCTTCGGCGTCAGCATCCTCAGCGCCTGGGCCGTCGAGCCCGAGGTCACCGACGGGACGCTGGTGTCACGCCCGGTGACCGCGGACGGCCTGATGCTCGACTGGTGGGCCGTGACGCGCCGCGAGGAAAAACCGGGCTCGCCGGCGCGAAGGCTGGCCGAGGCGCTGACGGACTGGAGCCGGCGGCACTCCGGCGGGCTGGCGACGCTGGGGTTTGGGGGTGGGGATGAGGGGGGTTGAAAGATTTCGGGCACGAGATCGCGTTGGATGGAGGCGGCTAATCTCCGTCGCGGTATGGAGTTCCTTCTTTTTAAGAGAATTCGGTCGATGAAAACAGATTTATCTTCAAAAAAGGAGAAATCCACAGAGCAGATTGTGCATATGTCTTTTAAAACTCGCGTGTTGAGATTTGAGCGAGTGTCGACTAAAGCTGGATTGATACGTGAGAACTTATTCTTCGAAGAATTCAAGATATCGAAAATGATCTGGCATCGTTCGTCAATGCTGCCTCCGCTAGAGTGAAGGGTGCCAAGGCGAATTAAGAAGCTATTTAAATAAAGTTGACTTTCCAGCAGATCGAAATTGTACTTTCTAAGTGTGATGAATTCAAAATACTTGTTCGCACAGAACCGAACATGACCTTCCCAGTGGGCATATGCTATGGTCACCAATGAGCGCAGGAGCACCGTTTGCGCATTCTTTTGGCTTCTCGAAATCGCCGTTTTCAGGTCTGACAGTTCCCTAACCCGCCACGTTAGATCACCATCAAGCTGATCCGCTAACTCGGCAGAGGTGTATGCTTTGCTCATGGGCGAAACCACTCTTCACCAAACGGAACTGTTCTTTGAATTCGTGTGGTCCCACGCATTCCTTGCGATATGAATCGTTCAAGCTCTGGATGCTCCCAAAAAGTCGTGATCTTTTCGCGAACGAATTCGTCCGGATCTTGTAGCGCACCGATGGCATTAATGTTTTTTCCTACACCTACTGCAATGCACTCGAAAGCAGCTAAGCCCATCCGACCAGAGTGGCGTCCGTTCTCGTAACGCCGAAGAGCATTGCTGTCAAAACACCTCTTTAGCACCCCAAACGTTTCTGTAAAGCAAGCTTCAACCTCCTGTTGAACACCGTTTTCTGCCAATTCAACAATGCCTTCGTCAATGGGGGCATCTCTATCCCGGTATTGGGATCTCTTAGCAATCCCATGAACTCTAGAATGGTGGAGATTCTTTGAAGACCGTCAATAAGCTCCCATTTTGCTTCGTCAGTCTCAAAAACGAAAATGGATGGAATTGGTATTCCCAAAAGAATAGATTCTATCAATTTCGCCTTTTGGCCAATTTCCCAGCGAAAGAGGCGTTGGAAGTCAGGATTAATTATTAGTTCGTCATCTTTATACATACTGACTATTTCACCAATGGACATTTGGTACGCGTCAGTCTTGACCATTCGTTGCGCTTTGTCTATTTCTTTGTCTAGCATGCTATCGACACCCAGTTTGTGTTGTGCTTGTCACGTTAGCGCCTAATTTGCCGACTTTGAGTTCAAATCGGATTGCACCACTTCCCTAGTTTGAATCGAAAACCGAAATCTACGAGCCTCAGATCACTGCCGCCGAGTATAGCATCAATAATATCTCCGGGCGATGCGGTTTCGTATCTTTTGTAGTACGATCGTCTGATCACGCGTGATGCTTGGTATGAAACGTCATCCGCCAGGTTTGGTGTGAACCTTGAATGTGGAAGTACCTGCTGAAGTCGCTGCAATGTCGCCCCCACGCTACGCCGTGTTCCCTCATGTCGGCGAAATGTGTTGTGGTAGGCCGAAAGGAAGTGCTGCTCCATCAAGTTTCGCTTTCTTTTGCGAGGTAAAGTGGGAGGTAAATTGAACCCATGGCGCCTCATAACTACGGCCGCTCAACAGCTACACCCGATGGCACGACACCTGATGCCCAGCCGCCACCTCCCGCAACTCCGGTGCTTCCGCCCGGCATCTGTTCTCGACCTCCGGGCAGCGCTCGGTAAACGGACAGCCCCCAAATCGCATCGTCGGACTTTGCACCGTCCCCTCGAGCCGCAAGCGGGGCCGGTCCGGCCGCATCTGGGGCACGGCGTCGATCAGCGCCCGGGTATACGGGTGTTTGGGGCTGGCGAAAATCTCGCTGGTCGGGCCTTGTTCGACGATCTTGCCGAGATACATGACGGCCACGTCGTGGCACACCGATTCGACCACGGCCAGGTCGTGGCTGATCAAGAGATACGTCACGCCGAAGCGGTCCTGCAGGTCCTGTAGCAGATTCAGAACCTGGGCCTGGACCGAGACGTCCAGCGCCGAGACGGGCTCGTCGGCGATGATCACCTCGGGCCGCGTGATCAGGGCCCGGGCGATGGCGATGCGTTGGCGTTGGCCGCCGGAGAATTCGTGCGGGTACTTGCCGGTGTCGCTGGCCTTCAGCGCCACCGATTCGAGGGCCTCGTCGACGCGCTGGCGGCGCTCAATGCGGTCGCGGCCGGGCTCCAGCGCCACCAGGGGCTCGGCCACGATGCGGCCCACCGTGTGGCGGGGGTCGAGGGAGCCGTAGGGGTCCTGGAAGATCATCTGGAAATGGCGCCGCAGCCGCCGTAGCGCGTCGCCTTCGAGGTCCGAGACGCGGTTGTCGAGGATTTCCACCGAGCCAGCGGTGAGGGGCTCCAGCGCCATGATGCAGCGCGCCAGCGTCGATTTGCCGCAGCCCGATTCGCCCACCACGCCCAGGCTGTGGCCCTGGTCGATGCCGAGGCTGACGCCATCGAGGGCGTAGACCTTGCCCGGCGGCGCGAACAGCGATTCGCGGGGCAGCGTGTAGTGGCGCTTGAGGTCGCGGGCGACGACGACGTTGGTCATGCCGGCACCTCGGGTGCCACCTCACCCAAGCGAAAACACGCCGCCTCATGGCCCGGAGCCACGGATTCGAGGACAGGGACGTTGCCGGGGCAGTCGGCCACCGCCAGCGCACAGCGGTCGGCGAAGGTGCAGCCGGCGGGCAGGTCGGCGAGCTCCGGCACCGTGCCGGGGATGGTTTCCAGGCGCTGGCGGCCGGCGCCGAGCTTGGGCAGCGCGGCAAAGAGGCCGCGGCTGTAGGGGTGCGCCAGGCCCTCGAAGAGGTCCTGGGTGGCGCCGCGTTCGACCACGGCGCCGCCGTACATCACCAGCACCCGGTCGACGCTTTCGGCGATCACGCCCAGGTCGTGGGAGATCAGGATCAAGGCCATGCCGGTCTCGGCCACGATCTCGGCGATGAGATCGAGGATTTGGCCCTGGATGGTGACGTCGAGCGCCGTTGTCGGCTCGTCGGCGATCAGCACGTCGGGCTGACACGATAGCGCCATGGCGATCATCACGCGCTGCCTCTGGCCGCCGGAAAGCTGGTGGGGATAGGCGGCGAGGCGGCGTTCGGCTTCGTCGAGGCCGACCCGTTCGAGGAGCCGGATGGCCTCGGCCCGGGCCTCCTGGGGGCCCAAGCCCCGGTGCAGCAGCAAGGGCTCCATGACCTGGCGGCCCACCGGGTGCAGCGGGTTGAGCGAGGTCATGGGCTCCTGGAAGATCATGGCGATGGCGTTGCCGCGGATGGCGCAGAGGCGGTCCTCGTCGAGGGCCAAGAGGTCCTGGCCGCCGAGCTCGATGCGGCCCGAGGTGCTGGCGCCATCGGGCAGCAGCGCCATCAGGGCCAGCGCCGTCATCGACTTGCCGCAACCCGATTCGCCGACGATGCCCAGGGTCTGGCCGCGATCGAGGTCGAACGAGAGATCACGCACCGCGAAGCCCGGCCCGCTGGGGGTGGGGAGCGCCACATTCAAGCCTTGGACGCTGAGCAAGGGGGCGGAATTCATGATCGTTTCGCTGCCAAAACTATCGCTGCCGGGCCAGGCGCGGGTCCAAAAGATCGCGCAATCCGTCGCCCAGCAGATTGAGGCCCAGCACCGCCACGGCGATGGCCAGACCGGGGAAGATGGCCAGGTGCGGCGCCATGAACATGAAGGTCTGGGCCTCGTTGAGCATGCGGCCCCAGCTCGGCCAAGGCGGCTGGGTGCCGAGGCCGAGGTAGCTCAGCGCCGCCTCGGCCAGGATAGCGATGGCGAAACTTATCGTGCCCTGGACGACGATGACGCTGGTGATGTTGGGCAGCACGTGCTCGAAGGTGATGCGCATGCGATCCTTGCCCGCGGCCCGGGCCGCCAGCACGAACTCGCGGGCCCAGATGGCGTTGGCCGAGCCGCGCGCCAGGCGGGCGAAGACGGGCACGTTGAAGATGCCGATGGCGATGATCGAGGTGACGGCACCGGGCCCGAAGATGGCGGTGATCATGATGGCCGAGAGGATGGCGGGAAAGGCGAAGGTGAAGTCGCTGAGCCGCATCACGATCTCTTCCACCCAGCCCCGCATGGCCGAGGCCAGTAGGCCCAAGGCCACCCCCGCCAGCACGCCGATGCCGACCGCCACGAAGCCCACCAGCAGCGAGTTTTGCGCCCCCACCAGGATCATCGAAAGCACGTCGCGGCCGAAATGGTCGGTGCCCAGCAGGTGGCCGAACGAGGGTGTCTTGAGTTTGTCGGTGACGACGATGTCGAGCACCGAATAGGGCGTCCAGACCAGCGACAAGAGCGCCATCACCACCACCAGGGCGCTTAAGCCCGCACCGATGGCGAAACTGGGGTGCGCCAACGCGCGAGCGACCCAACTGGCCTTGGCGCTTGTGCCCGCACTTGTGCCCGTGGCACCGCTCATACGTCGTGCACCTTCAGCCGCGGATCGATGACGGCATAGGCCAGGTCGACCAGGAAATTCACCGCCACCACCATGGCGGCCAGGAACAGCACCACGTCCTTGACCACCACCAGATCGCGGTTGGCGATGGCCTGGAAGACCAGGCGGCCGAGGCCGGGCAGGAAGAAGACGTTCTCGACGATGATGGTGCCGGCCAAGAGGTTGGCGAACTGCAGGCCCATGATGGTGATGACCGGGATCATGGCGTTCCTCAGCACGTGGCGCCACAGCGTGGCGCGGCGGCTCAGCCCCTTGGCCCGGGCGGTGCGCACGTAGTCCTCGCGGAAGGTCTCCAGGACGCTGGAACGTGTGACGCGAGTGAGGATGGCGGCCTGCACCGTGGCCAGGGCGACGGCCGGCAGCAGCAGCGATTTGATCGCCGCCCAGAAGCCCTCTTCCCAGGGGCTGAAACCGCCCGAGGAGAACCAGCCGAGATAGACCGCGAAGAAGAGGATCAAAAGAATTCCGAACCAGAACTGCGGCACCGCGATGCCGAGCTGGCTGAACAGAATGACCCCGTAATCGCCGGCCCGGCGGTGGCGGGCGGCGGCGAAGATGCCCAGCGCCAGCGCCGCGGCAACGGTCAGCGCCATGGCCATCAGGGCCAGCGGCACGGTGATGTAGAGGCGTTCGAAGATGAGCTCGCCCACCGGCACCGAATAGGCGTAGCTGGTGCCCAGATCGCCCACCATCAAGCCGCCCATCCAGCCCACATAGCGGGTCAGCGCCGGCTCGTTGAGGCCGAGCTGGCGGCGCAGCGCCTCGTAGGCCTCGGGATCGGCGTCGGGGCCCAGGATGGTCATGGCCGGGTCGCCGGGCAGGATCTCGAGCGCCAGGAAGACCACCAGCGAGGCGCCGAACAGCGTGGCCACGAAGGTGACGAAGCGCTTGGCGAGAAAGACGCTCATTTGGGCCGGGGCTGCAAGGGCATCATGGCAATCAACCTAGAGCGAATCCCTTTTGCTGGGAAGCGGGTGACGGCGCCATTCATCGCCTCGTCATCCCCGCTTTCGCGCTAAGGCATGCACATATCTTTGAGTTTCCAGCCGGTTGAAGCAAAGGGATTTGACCACAGAGGCACAGACAGGGTTTTCAAGGCGCGCCGTTGCGGAACTTTCATGAGCCCATACTTCCTACCGGGTTTCAGCCCGAGTTTTGCCAGACGCTGCCCTGCCGCGCAGGTGCCAGGAGGCCTCCTTGGCGGCAACGCCGACGAGGCAACTGGCGCTATCAGTCTCTTGCGAAACCTCTGTGCCTCTGTGCCTTCTGTAATCGGTTGGTTGATGTCAAGCTCCGAACGCCCTTTGTTTCCGTCTCCGCGGTGATGCCTGCAGGGGCTCCGTTCTTCTGTCCGCAGTCGGCGCCCAGGCTTCCTGCCGGAAGCCCTTCTTGTGGG